>JAJFJK010000131.1 GCA_021774075.1 Nitrosomonas sp.
TATATCTCTGATTTCTTTAAGGAACCCTTTGCACTGGAATGTAAAGCAATTAAACGGGTCCGCGAAACAATGGGATTAGGTAATGTTGAAATCATGGTTCCTTTTGTAAGAACATTGGAAGAAGCACAAGCAGTCATTGCGCTAATGGAAACCAACGGCTTAAAACGCGGCGAGAATAACCTGAAAATTATGATGATGTGTGAAATACCCGCTAACGTCATTCTTGCTGATCGCTTTCTTGAATACTTCGACGGCTTTTCCATTGGCTCAAACGACTTAACACAACTTACCCTTGGGCTTGACCGAGACTCCGCGCTTATCGCAGAATCATTCGATGAACGTAACCCGGCAGTACTGGCCTTGATTTCTCAAGCAATAGCCGCCTGTAAGAAAGCAGGAAAATATATCGGCATCTGCGGACAAGGCCCATCTGACCACCCTAAATTAGCTGAATGGTTGTTAGAACAAGACATTGATAGTATCTCCTTAAATCCAGATACAGTTGTTGATACCTGGCTATTTATGGCGAATAAAATCAAGGACACTTCTTAAAATCCAGATTTCATCTCAGCTACTGCGTTACGAAATTTTTTCCGCGCCTTGCATTTGGACGAACTCTGAATTTTTAGAGACGCCCTTTAACCTGAATATTGCACCAGTGCGTTTGATTTTAGCCTGTAATCGTTATACCTGTCGCTTTTTGGTGATTTTTGTGAAAATACATTTTGTACTTAAAACACACTTGCTGGTTTTTAACTTGCCCTGTTTTGAATTGAACGCACATGCTCTCTACGCCGTAGAATAACTGCGTCTCCGGTCGCGAGCACTCTCAATTCAAAACAATTCTGCGTTTAAATTCCAGCAACTGATGCAATATCCAGGTTAAGAATGACAAAGTATTTCACATTGTTGTGTGAATATGCTTTCATTGTGATAAGTCACCAGCAAATTTTCGATTGAACGCGTAAGCGCCACGTAAAGCAAACGCGCTTCTTCCTTAGGTGTCGTCTTCGCATAGGGCATACAACCCAAATCCGGGATTACCACACTACTAAATTCCAACCCCTTGCTGGCGTGGTTGGCAAGAAATTGGGAATAGTGTCAATGTCAGTCATTGCAATTTGCATACTATATGCACGATACAACGACTGACATCGTTTTTGTAAAGTCTCTCCCTAAAATGCATTAATTGGATCTTTAGTGTCTATTCGGAATGAAACTTGCGCTTTTCTATTAGAGTCCGTGCCCTGAACAGTGATAACTTGACCGCGTTTCCCGAGTTTCTCACCATCCGGTCCGAAAACAGTTTCTGTGAAGGCATCGTACTCGGTTTCGAGCGAGCGCTTAGTGGAATTCGGACTGATATCCGCAACATCATCTTTCCCTGGATCCTGATCAACAAGGCTCAATACAATGGGTATTTTCCTTGTTGCCGTACTAAAACTTGTGAAGGCCTTAACATTAAAGTTCGGGTTATTGTTGTTACTGACCACTTTCTGACTGCTGGGAATGCCTCTGAGAGGTTCTTCAGTCTTTACAAAAGTCACTTTCGCGCGAAAATCAGCTTTTCCAGCGAAACGCCCATCAAATTTATCCAAGGCTTTAGCATTTATAAATGTTGCGGTAATTTCCCGTGCTGGTTTAGACACATTACTAACTATTAACGAATAATTTTGGCCTTTCGATCCAGATACGACTGCTACAATTCGCGGGCCATTGCGTACCAATAGGGTATGCCCTTCGTTACCTCTCGTAAGTATAATATTTCTATCTTCGGGATCTGAGCGCAAGTTCTTGTTCTTATCCAAGACCCATATAACGCGCGCTCCACTGCTATGAATTTGAATAGCACGGGTGCTGCGGTTTACTTCAAATCCCCATTGATCCACGTCATTGTCGCCGTTAATGGTTCCATTAATCACTTGTACGTCATTATTCGATGGGATCAATATTCTTCCGGCTTGCGAATCGTTGGTGGCGTCGTAGACTGGAGTCTCTTCATGGAATATAACTTCAGCTTGGGCCATGGAGGCAGTAAATAAAAACAAGGCTGCCAATCCAATCGAAAACATATTTTTTATGCTGTTAACTTGATATTTCATTTTAAAAATCCTTGTAATAAGAAAAGAAGTGTAAGTGGAAGATGTATTTTTTCCCTTGCTGGAGAAAACCCCGAATAATCGATTACCGCTAATGTCTTGTTTTATAGGCAGGTTGGGAGACTTAGTTTTTTCAGAATCATATAAACCTGCATTGACAAAAAACTGCATTGCTTTAATCGTACTGGTTTTTACCTGATGCTTCTGGTCCAGATAATGAAAATATATTCGTGCGTCTCTTTTAGTAAATAACATGATCGTATTCTCCTTTAAAAAATAATAATGCTGCAGTGAGCGCAAATCATTTCATTTGGTTAGAATATGCGCTTGAAATACACCTCTGCGTTACTTGATAATTGTGATGATAGAAAATTCTTCAGTTTCATAAACACATTTCAACAAGCAAAGCTTTTAGGTGTCCTTTTGGCACAGTTCAATACAATGGTTCTTCCAACAACGCTTTTCCCATTGCTTCAACATGCCGCTGATCGGTTCCGCAGCAACCACCGATAACCGTAAGTTGCGGTAGAAGTTGTTGCAAATCCAAATAAAACATTCCGAGTTCATATGGATTCCCCCTATCTAACTCTGTCGCCTTATCTAATTCAGCATGGCTTTTACAGGAGGCATTAGCACGAATGCCACGGATACGAGAAAAACTGCGATGGTTGCCACGTAAGGTTTCGATGAAGTGGCAAGGATGAGCGCAATTAATCATAAAATATGCAGGCCCTTGACCGGTTGCCGTATCGACTTTCTCAATGGCATCAGCCAAAGACAGACCACTAGGCAATCGACCGTCTGTTTCCAAGGTAAACGAAATCACAACCGGTATGTTTTCCGCCTGGGCTGCGCGGGTAATTCCAATTGCTTCATCTGCACTGGTAAAAGTCATCGCCGTTACCAGATCAATATTTTCTTCACAGAGAATTCTGATTTGTTCGGCATGATAATGCTGAGCGACATTAGCAGTTAACGCGTCGGAAGCATCGTAGGCATCACCTCTGGGGCCAATGCAACCACTGATTACAATCGGAGTTCCGCTTACTTCATATTGAGCGCGTAAATCATGAAGCATCCTGATGGCTTTGCGATTTAATTGTTCAAGTTGTTTTGGACGGTAACCCAAAGGCGCTGCCCAATCTGAACTGCCACGCCAGGTCACGCTTTCAAGAATAAAACCGGTTCTAAAGTTCTGTGCCATCTGCAAATAAGTTTGGAAATAATCCATTGCAATTTGCAGGCCTTCTGGGTTATCCATTAGCGTGATCGCAGAAAATTCTGGAAGCTCAATGCCCTGAAGAAAAATCAGCGTGGTTTCCATACCGCCATCGGTTAAAAACATTCGACTACCTAACTGAGGAAGCTGTTGTCTGTATTTTGTCATCTTGCTCTC
>JAJFJK010000132.1 GCA_021774075.1 Nitrosomonas sp.
TGTGCATACATACATTGTATGTAGCTATTATCATACTGTTGTTGATTCATGTGGGCAGAAGTTCTGGCAGTCTCGCTGCCAGATAGTCCGCCTGCCAGAAGCCCCATGCCGGCGACAATTGCCGCACCTTCTCCGCCGCCAAAAAGTGCCCCGATAGCGGCACCTAGTCCGGCACCAAGAGCGGCACTCTTAACACCACTGGACACGGCGGCGTCTTGTGCGGTTACGCCGCCGGTTTGTCCGGAGGCATATTGCCGACATTGATATTCGTCACTTTGAAACTGATCGAAACTCTTGTTTGTGCCGGGTAATGTCATCACACTGGGGCCAGTTGGAACACTGACGCATGCTGTGAGAAGCAGCGCAGTTGGTAATATTAATAATCTTGGTTTTGTTCGCATGGGTTTGCTCGTTGCAACTTATTAAGATGCAGGTGGTTGGGGGGCAACTTGAAGCCAGCCACCGGGGCATTGTTTAACATAAGGATAATAACCGTCCGGTTCCCGGCAATAATGCCAGTAATTGGTTTGTTGCTGGACGGGTTGGACTACTGTTTCGCGCTGGATATACACGGGTGGCCTTGAGGGGGCCACCACACGGGGATAACCGCCACGATAGCCATAGCCACCATAGCCGTAACCGCGATAGCCATAACCACCATAGCCGTAACGATTTCCATAGAAACCTCGACCATAAAATCCCGGACTATAATAGCCCAGGTTAATGCCATAGTTTATTCTATTATGTCTGTGGCGATGTCCACCAAAATGTCGGTGGCCGCCACCAAAGTGCCGATTTCCGCCGCCAAAGTGTCGATGCCCACCGCCACCACGATGTCCACCGCCGCCAATACTATGTCCGCCACCGCCACCGCCATGACTGCTTCCACCACGTGCCCAAGCGGCATCATTGGCGACTAATGCTAGCAGAGCAATGATTAAATATATCCATTGTAAATTTTTCATATCAGCTCCATGCTACGCTAACGGGACAATATTGTTTGACTCCTGTAGCGCGTTAACAGTGTTCGGGACAAGTGGGTTATGGCGATGTCATGCCGTGGCAATAATGCACGCGTAACCCATTTGACATGATTTGAACTTGATTCGTTGTAAGTATTCTAGGATCGCATAGCTGAATGCAAGCTGAACGAAACATCATCACCTGCCAAAAGTCAGTGGAAAGAAGGTATCATTACGGTCAAAGAGTTGCCGTCGATGACTTAGGGAATCGGTGAACATAATAATATTATTTTTTAGGGAGAATTAGAATGTCGCAAAAACACCCGGTTATTGCCGTTACCGGATCATCTGGTGCAGGTACATCTACAGTTAAAAACAGTTTTGAACATATCTTTCGTCGCGAACGTTTAACAGCCGCAGTCGTGGAAGGTGACAGTTTTCATCGCTATGATCGTGAAGCAATGAAACAGGCTGTTGCAGATTCAGAAAAAGATAATGGACGTCCAATTAGTCACTTTGGTCCTGAAGCCAATGAGTTTGATAAACTCGAAACGCTATTCAGAGAATATGGTGAAAGCGGTAGTGGTCAAACCCGACTATATTTGCATAATGATGAAGAAGCCGCACCATGGCAACAAAAGCCAGGCACATTTACCCCATGGGCGCCTATTGCGCCTGGCTCTGATTTGTTATTTTATGAAGGCTTGCATGGCGGAGCAGCGAGTGATACCGCAAATGTTGCAAAGTATGTGGATTTGCTGGTTGGTGTTGTGCCGATTGTTAATCTGGAATGGATTCAGAAAATATTCCGTGACACCAGTGCACGTGGTTATTCAGCGGAGGCGGTAACGCACACAATTTTGCGTCGTATGCATGATTATGTGCATTACATTACACCGCAATTTTCACGCACACATATCAATTTCCAACGGGTGCCAACGGTTGATACATCCAATCCTTTTATTGCGCGTGATATTCCTACGCTGGATGAAAGCATGGTGGTCATCCGTTTTCGTGATCCATCTGGAATAGATTTTTCTTCGCTGTTGAGTATGATTCATGATTCATTTATGTCTCGACGGAATACCATTGTCGTGCCAGGTGGGAAAATGGGCATGGCCATTGAGTTAATTTTGGCGCCACTGATTTTGGAAATTGTTAAAAACAGTAAAGCGTAGTTTTTTCTAGTAATTACCGATTAATTCATGAATCAAGATCAAATGGCTACGTGCCTCGATCTGGTTCATAATTAATCAGCGGTCAATCAGCAGTGGCTGATTCCTGTCTTTTGCCGCCAATCCAACTTGTTTGGTTTGTTTGTATCGTTTTTCTGCACAATTCTATTTGATACCAGTCACATGCCCTCCCTGCTAACTGATCTTAATCC
This sequence comes from Nitrosomonas sp., assembly GCA_021774075.1. Classification (GTDB taxonomy): domain Bacteria; phylum Pseudomonadota; class Gammaproteobacteria; order Burkholderiales; family Nitrosomonadaceae; genus Nitrosomonas. The sequence goes on from JAJFJK010000132.1 coordinate 2,350, forward strand.
GCAACAACTTGAAGCCATCACATTGCCGCATCAATCCGTTTTGGTATTAGCGGGCGCCGGGAGTGGTAAGACACGTGTGCTGACCACACGTATTGCGCATTTGATTCAAACCGGGAAAGTCAGTCCACATGGCATATTGGCTGTGACATTTACCAATAAAGCTGCAAAAGAAATGCTCACGCGGATTACCGCCATGCTGCCGATTAATACGCGCGGGATGTGGGTGGGGACGTTTCATGGTCTGTGTAATCGCATGTTGCGCACACATTATCAGGATGCCGGCTTGTTACAGACATTTCAGATTTTTGATTCGGCTGATCAATTGGGCATGATCAAGCGTATTCTGAAAAGATTGTCGGTAGACGACAAAAAATTTCCACCGCGTCAGGTGCAATGGTTTATCAATAACGCAAAAGAAGCAGGCTTGCGTGCAGCCTATGTTGAAGTTGATGATGCTTTCTCACGTCATTTGCTGGGATTTTACCAGGCGTATGAACAGCAATGTAACAAGGAAGGCGTGGTTGATTTTCCGGAATTGTTACTGCGCAGCTATGAGCTGCTAAGCCGCAATGAAGTTCTTCGTGATCATTATCGTGAGCGCTTCCAATATATCTTGGTTGATGAATTCCAGGACACCAATCGTTTGCAGTACAAATGGCTTAAATTGCTGGCCGGTGCAGACACAAAAGAAGCCGCTGCAGTATTTGTTGTGGGCGATGATGACCAAAGCATTTATGCATTCCGGGGTGCGGATACGGAAAACATGAAAGAATTTGAGCGTGATTTTGGCATTTCCAAAGTCATTAAACTGGAACAAAATTATCGCTCACATGGCAATATTCTAGAGGCGGCCAACGCCTTAATAAAGAATAACAGTGGGCGCTTGGGTAAAAACCTATGGACCGACGAGGGGCAAGGTGAGCCGCTACGTGTTTACAATGCGCCCAATGATTATGATGAAGCCTCGTTTATCGTTGATGAGATCAAGACATTGCACGCAGAAGGCGCTGCATTGTCGCAAATCGCTCTGTTGTATCGTTCCAATGCGCAATCCAGGGTGTTGGAGCATAGCCTGTTCAATGCCGCACTGGCGTATCGTGTTTATGGCGGCATGCGTTTTTTCGAGCGCCAGGAAATCAAACATGCGTTGGCTTATTTGCGCCTAATTGCCAATCCGGAAGATGATAATTCTTTGCTGCGCGTCATTAATTTCCCGACCCGTGGCATTGGTGCGCGCAGTTTGGAACAATTGCAAGATGAAGCCAAGCAGTTGGATAGCAGTTGATGGGCGGCAGCATTCCATAAAAATGGTGGTGCAGCAGCTACGCTGCAAACGGAAAAACCGCAAAAAGGCATTGCAGGCTTTACTCAGTTGATTACAAGCATGCGTGAAGGCTGGGATGCACTGCCTTTGCCGCAAATCGTTGAACAAATGTTGACGCAAAGTGGATTAATTGCGCATTACAGTAAAGAACGGGAAGGCGCGGATCGACTGGAAAATCTAAATGAATTGATTAATGCCGCGACCAGTTTTGTGCATGAGGCGGAAGATGACAGTCTCGCTGCGTTTTTAGCGCATGCTGCACTGGAAGCCGGTGATCATCAAGCCGCTGGTGGACAGGATGCGCTGCAATTAATGACGGTGCATGCATCAAAAGGCCTGGAGTTTCATGCTGTGTTCTTGAGCGGTCTGGAAGAAGGTCTTTTCCCGCATGAAAATAGCATGAATGAAGCCGATGGGCTGGAAGAGGAGCGGCGTTTAATGTATGTGGCGATAACGCGCGCACGCCGCCACTTGTTTTTAAGTCTTGCGCAAAGACGCATGCTGCACGGCCAAACCCGCTATAACATTCCTTCACGCTTTCTCAATGAAATTCCGGAGCATTGTTTGAAGTGGCTGAGATCTGAGTCACAGTTAAACATTAATCCCTATCAATCAGAAACTTCAGCGTCACAAAAAACCAGCTTTAATTATCAGTCCGCGCCTTCAGGTAAATGGCGCATTGGGCAGAATGTCGAACACGCCAAGTTTGGCTCGGGCGTGATTGTAAATTATGAAGGCAGTGGCAGCGATGCAAGAGTACAGGTTAATTTTAACCGCGTGGGCACCAAATGGTTATTGTTGGAATATGCGAAGTTAGCTGCGGTGTAGTTATTGATCAGCGCTTCCTTGGGCGCATGTTCGCTCTTATTCCCTTATTTCCAAGTTCTCATCGTTTGACACCGCGCAAACAGACTTTTCTTCAACATCCATCAAAAAATCCTTAGCTTAAATCTGAGCCTGAAAATTGCACCAGTTCGTTATATTTTAGCTTGTACGTATTATGCCTGTTGGTTTTTGGGAGTTTCGATGAAAATGCAGTTTGTGCCCAAGGCCTCACTTGCTGGTTTTTAACTTGCCCTGTTTTGAATTGAACGCACATGCTCTCTACGCCGCAGAATAACTGCGTCTCCGGTCGCGAGCACGCTCAATTCAAAACAGTTCGGCGTTTAAGTTCTAGCAACTGGTGCAATATTCAGGCTAAGCGACAATAAAATTTGTGTGACGCTTTTCTTTGAAGATGCTCTAACATGTGCTAATAACATACCGCGATACAAACATTTCCAATTTGGAGTTAACTATGGAATACCTGCATCAAACCTGGATCATGTTAAAACTTGGCGGAGTAATAATTCTGCCATTGTCTTTGCTGGGGGTCATTGCTCTGGCAATTATGCTGGAGAAGGCTTTTGTGTTTTGGCGTTTCGCCCGCCTTTCCAATGATTTGTTAAACCTTATTGAAAACTACGGTTTCAAATGGAACGATTTGGACAAAATCCTTTCAGGTCTGGATAAGCGCCATTATTACAAGCGCTTCTTTGAAGTGGTCATTGCCAACAGACATCAGCCATCCTGGTGGACGGAATCGCGTGCGGCAGATGAAGCCCAAATAATTGAATCATCGCTTGCGCGTCGGCTTTGGGCATTGGAAACAATTGTTACAGCAGCGCCTTTGCTGGGACTGGTCGGCACCGTTATCGGTATGATGCGTGCTTTTCAGGTTATTGGCAGTGAGGGCATTGTGAATCCCACAGCGGTGACAGGCGGTGTGGCGGAGGCACTTATCGCGACGGTGGTTGGTTTGATTATCGCGCTGGTTGCACTGTTTGGATTCAATTATTTCTCGCGGCTGCAATCACAAACCATGGATGAGATGGAGCGCCTCGGTACGCGGCTGATTGATCATATTCGCTTGGATCAAAAGGAGGAAGTTAATGAAACTGCGTAAACGCAGAGCGGTCAGAAAAGGCCAAATTCAGATTATTCCGATGATTGATGTGATGTTCTTCTTGTTGGCGACATTTATGCTGGCTTCGCTATCGATGCAGAAATTGGACTCCCTACAAGTCAATTTGCCGGAGGGCAAAGCCGAGCAACTGAGTGCCGACAAACCGGTTACTTTAACGCTGACAAAAGACAGTAAAATTTTTATTAATCAGACCCCGGTTACGTTGGAAACACTAGCCACCACACTCAAGCCGTTGTTGGCATCACAACAAAAACTGATTGTATCGGCGGATAGTGAGGCGCCGCAAGGCATTGTGGTGCAGGCGATGCTAAGGGCGCAGACTGCCGGTGCGCAGAATTTTCTGATTGCCGTGCAGCATAAGTAGTCGCTTCAAGAATGATTGTTTCCAGCAGACAGACAGAAATTCGACTGTGGTGGACGTTGCCAATGGCAGCGCTTGTCTGGTTGCTCATCATGTGGGGGGTTGGTTTCTTTCTATCAGAAACTGAGCAAGAAATCGTCACGCCGCCGCCACCCATTGAAGCACGTTTTATTGATTTACCTGAATCAGAGTTCGATCACGACCCTTTGCCGCCGCCGCCCAAGGGGGCTCAAGCGCAGCCCGAGGAGCCAGAATCAGTGCAAAGCATACCATCAGTTCCACTTCCCAGCCCCAGTCCACCTGCTCGGCCACTGATCAAACCGGATGCCATTGAGGAAATAGAAACAGCAAAGGCATTGCCTGAAAGAGAGCAGGAAAAGCCAACCGCCCCACAAACAACTGCTACCGATTTGTCGGATTATATTAACCAGGCCAGGGCGCGTCGCCAGACCGCAGGAATTTTTGACGGGGTTGAGAATCAACAATCAAAGGTGACCGAACCGCAACCAAGCGCAGATGAGATCAGAATGGCCAATGTCAGACGCAATCTGCAAATGCCGGGTACTAGTGGCGTATTTCGGATTATCGGTATCGGGCCACGATTCGCCCAGTTCTCCTTCCGTTCCTGGACAACCGGTGATTATAATCCACGGCGCGTATTGATTGAAGTCGAAGCCGGGCCGGATGGTGATGTGGAACGCGCCATCATACGTCGGATGATTGAGCTAATCCGGGAATATCATCAGGGTGACTTCAACTGGGAATCACAACGCCTCAACCGCGTCATCGTGCTTTCCGCGCGTCAGCGTGATAACGAGGGCCTGGAAAATTTCATGATGCGCGAGTTCTTTCTTAATTATTAGCTGTACTCTGATCAGGCACCGCACTAAATTAATCTCGATACGACCTGACAGTCGGTTGTCGGCCATCAGCAGTCAGTCACCAATTTCTAATGAACGGTTGGTTAACCTTGAAAAGCGGTCACTCAGTAGATCCTAACTTTTATATATATAAGCATGAACTTAATGAGATCAAAATTACTATTTATTATTTTGAGACGTT
>JAJFJK010000133.1 GCA_021774075.1 Nitrosomonas sp.
TTGTTCCAACCGGCCTTTAAGCGTTTTGTCTTCACACCAACTTTTGATGTTTTCTCTTTCTTTATCAGGTTTAAAGCAATATGCCTGATAATGGAAAGGTTGGCTGCACTATGGCCTTTACGTGTTCGATTACTATCTTCACCAAAAGCAATATCAAGCACCCAATGTAAATTGTTTTCGATAGCCCAATGAGCGCGAACTGCATGCTCCAGCTTAGCCGGATTATCTGCGCTCAAACTACTGATATTTCATTGGATTTGTCATCCACTTTAACCTGACCCAAAACCAGACTATTGCGTTGTGCCCACGCACTAACCATATGAATAGCAGATTTCTTTGATGCTCTATCAATACTTCGTCTTAAGCACTTGCCATCAATGGCAATTACTTCTCCCTCCGTCAGATTGGCTAAATCAGATACCCAGCTGGTAAAACATTCGCTGAACTGTTTGTTATCTATCGCAGCAAAAACATCACCAAAGGTGTCGTGTGCTGGTATCCCATGCTGCAAACCAAGTAATTCAGTGAACCAGTCTACTTTGGCTTTGCCAAATTCTTCAATAGCCACCCAGTTGTCCGCACCACAAATAACGGCACAGAGAGTGATAAAGAATATATCTTGTAGTTTGTGTTTCTTTTGTCTGTCTAATCTTGGGTCTTTAATGCTTGAAAAGTGATGAATAATTGAGGGAGTCGGATCGTCTGTCATTTGAAATCAAAATGATAGACTTAATACCTCATCTAGTTTCTGTTTTCAAGCACTTTTAAGCCCGATTGCCCTGGATCATAGCTAGTGTTTAATTGCATTAATTCGATACAAGCTATTTCAACTATATATTCAATTAGAACAGATAGTTAAATTAAATAATAATATGCCTTATTTTTGCGATTAGACACTAGTTCATTGTGATTGGAAGACTAAGGTACTTCCTGGGACTTTAAACATGAGGGGCATGCAAACCCTGCACAAAATCTAGCAGGACGGCTTTTAGAATAGGTTTCACGACAATGTTCCACGGGGAAGTAATCAATGGAAACTACAGAATTATCAAAACTACTTGGCATATCTCACCAGCTTTGCAATCGTCATAATGATAGGCATTATTCAGTGCCGACTAAGTGGCACTTGTAGGAACAATTGATAAAGAGCATAATTCAATACAGTTATGGATATGGTCTGATGTTTTTTCAGTAAAAACAATACAAATAGGAGTAATAAGTGAATTCTTTCCTGCGCTTAATAAAACAAAAAATATTTTTTGCTCGTATACTTTTGATTTGTCTTTTTTTATTGTTTCAAAACCAAGCAGTTGCAAATGAAGAAGATAAAGACCAGATTCTTGCAATTGCTAATTGGGCTTCAATCAATTTTCCAGATATTTTTTTTGATGATTATGATGGGCCTTTTACAGGCTTTGGCTATCGCTATGTCTGTTTTGTCCCTAGTAATAATTGCATAGGGGTAAATCAAGATAATGCCGATGTAGATGTGCGAATCAACGACGAAATTATTACAGTAGGTACAGTTTCCTCTATTTTAGCTCAAATGTCAGCTTCACAAAACGGTATACTTAATTTGTCTGGCGAATCTGTCAATAATAGTACCATTCCTGCTGTTTTTAGCCCTGGTCTGGGAGAAGTCACAGAGATAGGAGGTAGTATAATTAGCATTAGTTGGAAAATCATTTCAGATGAAGGTACGAATCAACAAGAGATTTGTGATTTTTCGGTTATTCTTAATGCTGCAAACCCTGCTAGCTTGGTAAACTTAACGTTTACAAGGCAATTATTTGCTGGCGGAGGACTTAACCAGTGGAGTGTCTTTGCTACAAGTAATGATGGAATTCCAGGTGTAATAATTGACCATGAATCTAGAACGCTAACTATTACAGAGGACGTAACTTGGCCTAAAATTTCCGGAGGTGCTGATGAATTAGGTGTTACAACTGGAAATAAGTTGTTATTCTGAGGTTGTTGTAGGTGGTCGGGTTTTATTGGCAATCAATACAGGGTTTTTTTCAAAAGAATTAAAAGTGGCTTAACTAAAAAACACGCTATGCATGTCTCATGGGTAAGCAAATAAGATATTCGCCATATTGGCATTCAAAGGCCTTTATCAGTGGCGGAGTTGTTAGCAGATTGAAAATAAATAGACACTATAAAAAAACAGAAAAAATGTCGAAAATATGGTAATTCCTCAACCAAGATACTAAAAATTTAATGAAGCACGCTTTTAACCCGTCCATTGTGACGGGTTTTTATTGCTTGGTATTGACCGGAGCCTTACATGGCGCATTAGAAAGAAAAATGGCCTACAAGCAATCACTTGTAAGCCATTGATATAACTGGTTGCGGGGGGCTCGCACCAATCTTAACCTGCTTTTTTCTGCGATCGGACTGACAGAACAAAAGCTGGCAACATAACTCATTGGAATAAATAATACTTTTGACTTAATTTTGTGGTTAGTCATTTTCAGATGGCGTGAAAAATGGCAAGCTATAAAGAAGAATTTAACGAAAACAAGCCCTTGTCTCCGTTTTCAATCCGTTTTACCAAAGAAGAACGGCAGCAATTAGAACATATGGTCCAAGGAATATCTTTGGGTGAGTATGTACGCTCCTGCATATTCGAAAAAAACATTTCAATTCGGAGAACTAAAGGACGTTTTCCCGTCAAGGATGGGCAGGCCCTTTCAAAGCTTCTAGGGATGTTGGGGCAATCTCGTATCCCCAATAACATTAATCAACTGGCAAAAGCGGCCAATTCTGGTTCTCTACCAGTTAATCCCGACACACAAAAATAACTCCATGAAGCCTACCATTCCGTCCTCTGGATGCGGCGTCAATTGATACAGGCACTCGGTTTGAAAGCTCAATAAAATGATTTTAAAAGCATCACAGCGAGGTGGTTCGCGGCAGCTGGCTACCCATTTGCTCAAGACAGAAGAAAATGAGCATGTAGACATACATGAAATTCGAGGGTTTATGGCCAGCGCTCTCGATGGCGCTCTCCATGAGGCCTATGCCATGAGCCGTAATACACGCTGTAGCAAATTCTTATTTTCAGTCAGTCTCAATCCCCCTGAAGCTGAATATGTGCCAACTGATGTATTTGAAAACACACTGGATCGTATAGAAAAGAAATTGAATCTTGATAATCAGCCTCGCGTAGTTGTTTTCCATGAAAAGGAAGGTAGACGCCATGCCCATTGTGTCTGGTCACGGATTAATACAGATGAAATGAAAGCCGTTCATTTATCCCACTATAAAAATAAGCTGATGGATATTTCCAAACAGCTTTATCTAGAAAATGATTGGGACATGCCCAAAGGGTTTATTGATAAAAACCTGAAGAGCCCTCTTAATTTTACAAGACAGGAATGGCAGCAAGCCCTGCGCACTGATCAAAACCCAAAAGTAATCAAAGCCACCCTGCAAAGAGAGTTGCTCTATCTCTGATAGCCGATAGGCTTTCGAACATGCCATGCAGGATAGGGGCTATTATCTGGCCAGAGGCGATAAACGCAGTTATGTAGCGGTAGATTTTTATGGAGAAGTTTATTTTTTATCTCGGCAAACCGGTGTCAAAAAAATGCAAACGGGCGTTTTGTTTGCTCATATTCATTCATGACAGAACTCATGTAGCTTTCTAAACATCTTCTATTGGGCAAGCCCGTTAGTGAATCAGCATGGGCTTTTTCAAAAAGTGATTTGTTAGAGCTTTCAAGCGCAGATTGCGCATTGCGTAGTTCTGTAATATCTCTGGTTATCCCAACCAGAACCAATTCCCCGTCTTTAGTTTCAAAAACATTTTTTTGGGTTTCAAAAATACTTGTTTTGCCTCTAGAATCAGTTAATTTTTCTTCGCTTACACTTGATTTTCTCCCAAGAAACACTTTCTCATCGGATTCCCAGAAAGCTTTAACCTTGTTCTTGTGGAAAAAAATTGTGGCCGGTTTTGCCAATCATGTCCGGATTACTGTAACCAAGAAAATTCTCAAGTGATTTATTGATGTAGAGGAACTTATGTTGCCGATCTTTAATGAAAATTAAATCGGGTATGGTATTCAATACTTGGATAAGTGCATTGATATCTAAGCAAAAGTTTTTTCAGAAGGGAAAAGTTCTCTACTTTCTGGCACCGTAATCAGCTTGTCCGCCCAATAAAGATTGTGAAGGACTGGATATGCTACGCTAGTTTGAAAGTGGAATCAAAGCTTAATAGAGGAATATTTTAGACCATTAGAAATCTAAGGTTGCAATTATATAATTACAAATAATAAAACCAAAAAATAAAATTGCTGCATAAAAGCGACACTGTTTGGCCAGCTTTTTTTGGCTATGTGTCGATAAGATAAAAGGGTATTGTTTGTTCGGTGTTTTGCTGAGAATGTGTATGGTTGGCCTTAAGGATAGGTCACTGCGGCGTTTTTCTGCCTCACCCACAGCCGCTTTGCGCACTTGTTCCCATTCGTCCAGATCTATTTCACCATTTCCATCCTGATCAAACTGTTGCAGAATTTTATTATAGTCTTGCCGCCATTCGCGGATGATTTCTCCCGTTATATTATGCTTGCTGGGCATATTGCGTCCGCCACCTTGGCTTTGAAAATGGCCGAGTGCATATATCACATCGTGAATATAAACAAATTTCTCGATATAACGATAACGACGCCCTCGTATGTTCTGCAGCAGGCCATTTTTCTCATTATCTTGTTGGGCTGGAAATTCTGTGTTGCCATACCAAGTGCGTGTGTGTTCAGTGATAACTTCAGCATCTAGTGGGTCAATAATACAGTTGCCTGTTTGATCATCAATCTGGAACCATTGCTCACTGGTGCCTTTCTTGATGGTATGCCAATGACTGTTTTTTCCAGACTTGCTATATCGTTGTACTTTATAGTCATACCAAACACATGGTGTGCCGGAGAGTGGGGTAACAAGTTGTCCGGCATCACCTGCGGATACTGCGCCAACAAGTTCCACATAGCCTTGTGCCGCAGAGCGAATTTTGGAAGTGGGGGTGTCTTCAATTAAACGCGCCCGTTTTAGATAATAAAAAAACGAGATAAAACAGACCAAACCCAATACACATGCAGCGACTAGAATAAATGTTGCTTCATCATCACTTAATGATGCATGCCATTGTGTCGAAATCATGTGAATAGTGCATTTAAATTAACGTCTGCTTTTTCAGTTTCAGAGAATTCCAATAAATCAAATGCCTTGAAGCCGGTAGTTTTCGCTACGATCACATCTGGAAATTGTTCAATACGAATATTATTTAAATTCGTTGACTCATTATAGAATTCCCGTCGATCTGCAATATCATGTTCCAAGCCCGTGATACGTGAATGTAGGTGCTGGAATGATTGATTCGCTTTCAGTTCAGGATAATCTTCTGCTAGTGCAAACAAGTTGCCTAATCCCATACGTAACTGGGTTTCTGCCATGCCCAATGCTTTAATGTCAGTGTTTTTTTGAGCTGATGCAACCGCTGAGCGTGCCTTGATAATCGCTTCCAAAGCGCCTTTCTCATAACTCATATACTGTTTACATGTTTCAACAAGTTTTGGTAATTCATCGTGACGCTGCTTTAATAACACATCAATATTTGCCCAGGCTTTTGATATATTATGTTTTAGTGTTACCAGATTGTTGTATATCAGAACAAAATAGGTGGTTACTGCGCATAAAGTTAATGCAATAATTATTGTTGATATATCCATAATAATTAATTCCTCGCAAATGACAGATTTAACAGGTTATTGATGGCTGGAATGTGATGTCACAGTAAGATGGGTGTTAAGGTTTAAATTTAGTTGCTAATTCTCATAAAGAATTAGGCAGCATATTGAGATGATTTTGCCAGATCGTTGATTTCAATATGGTCTAGTAGATAAAAAAATGACTCAAGTGAGAGATAATATTTCCTATCTCCGCCTATACCTTCGGGGTAAATAAATGCCTGTCTAATGACTTGCCAAACCTTTTGATGTTCTTCAGTGGTGATCATTTGATAGCCAATATCTTGCAGATTTGATTTTAGATCATCGTAAGTTAGGCCTTCACCACCTATCAAAAGGTCCTCTGCGCCAAATATAAGTAATTGAATCATGAGATCATCTTTTTCTAACAGTGTATTCATAGTCATTTGTCAATGTTAGTACCCATTGGGGAAATACATAATTGGGTTATTGAGAAAAGGTGGCGTTGTAGAAAATATTGCATGGTTAGTATATTTAGGATTATGGTAATTACATATCGCCGTCTTAGTATTTATCCAGAAAGTTTTGCGTTTCTAAAATAAATATTTTATGAAAATAGGTATATTAGTGTAGGCTAAAGCAACAGTATTCAGATGAAGGAATAAGCGCTAATTTATTGGACATTTAGATATAAATATGCCGTCAATTAGTTTGTTACATTTAATTGAGACTGAAAATGTAGCTTATTCCTTGTGTTGGTTCGCGCACAAGGAATGGAGTGAGGTGACTTGTTGAATGACTTAAGGGCACTTCTAAAAATCCAGAATTCATCCCAATTGCTGTGTTACAGAAAAAATTGTTTGCTTACATATCAAGCATATGCTGCGCTGTAAAATTTTTTCTGTGCCTTGCATTTGGGCAAACTCTGAATTTTTAGAAGCGCCCTTATGTAAAAGTTAGCACATCGGTGTATTGACTATTGGCAATTTCTTCCAAAAATTGCTTGGCACGTTTACTAACGCCTGCGCCATGTTTTAGGTAAGACTCAGCTGCCTTTGTTGGCGAATAATCGCTGGTGACGTAGCCTTGAGCTTGAATTTCTGTAGGCAGCAGTGCAGTAACTGTTAGCTTGCCTTTGCCCAATTTAACTATGAGTAATTTTTTACCGCAAGCTGCAACAATGATGGCAGTTTGGCGATGCTGATTTATGAGTACAGTCGGTTGCATTATTTGCCCATCAAACGATTTCAGGTTTTCTCAGCATATTTTGTGTCATCTGCAATATAAAACGAAGGCGACTGATATTCCAAGGTGTGAATCTGGGTAACTGAAACAAATCAGCGTTTCTGTCAGCGTTGCCCCATGCTGTTGATACAGCAGCTTCAAAGCCTATTTCTTTTGCCATAGCAATATGATCTGATGAATAATCTTGGCAAGGTTTTCCATTGGGATACGAAAACAGTCGAACTTAGTCGTCGATTATATCCTCCAGCATTTCCTTGCTATTGATCATTTCTGAATTGGCTTTATCATTTTCCACACGTGTAAGAATCGGATGCTCGACCGTATGGGCACCAATTTCCATACCTATTCGTGTCAAATCAAGTGTATCCCCTTTTGCGCGCCGAATTAATTCAATCAGCCTGTCATTCCACATAATGCCGCCATTGATAAAGCCGGTCGCAATAAAGAAAGTTGCTGAAATGCCATATTTCTGTAATATCGGCAATGCTACTTCAGCATTACCTGCGTAGCTATCATCAAAAGTAATGCAAGCGGCACGAGTGGATAATGTGCCATTACGTAAGCGTTGCACGGCTTCAATTACCGATGGTTTTGTATGAATGCGTTGAGCATTGTGATTAGCAATGCTAATTTGTATTTTCACAGAAAAAACTCAGGAAATAAATAATATACTAAGTGTAAAGGCCAATCTACGGTGCGGGAGATATAGGCTATCATTCTAATATGAAATTAGGTGATTTTAAAAATTGGGCAATTTATTGGGAGCAGCTTAGGTCAGCATTACTGGATCCCAAAGTTGACGAAGTATCATTGGAAGCGTCATTGCGTGCGGCGCGGGAAAAGATGCCTGTGCCTGTGTTGTGGTTGTTAGGTAAGACACAGGCGGGTAAAACATCAATCATCAGCGTGTTGACAGGGAGCGAAGCGGCTGAGGTTGGTAATGGTTTTCAGCCTTGCACGCGTGGTTCTCGTTTTTACGATTTCCCCGCTGAAGGGCCGGTTGTGAGGTTTCTTGATACACGTGGCCTGGGAGAAGTCTCGTATGATCCGAGTGACGATATTCGATATTGTGAGTCCGAAGCGCATCTAATGGTTGCCGTGATGAAAGTTTCAGATATCAATCAAGCTGCGGTGTTTGAGGTATTACATCGGGTTCGTGAGTATCATCCTGAGTGGCCTTTGTTGCTGGTGCAAACAGGTTTGCATGAACTTTATCCTCCCGGGGTTGGGCATATTATGTCCTGGCCGTATGATGATGACCCATTACCTGAATCAGTCCCGATTGAGCTAAAACGTGCTTTGCTCGCACAACGCAGTGCGGCGGAAGCATTGCCCGGTTCTGCTCCCGTTCGTTGGGTGGCGGTGGATTTGACGTTGCCTGAAGATGGGTTTGAGCCAGCTGATTATGGGCTGGAGGCATTGTGGCAGGCCATTGAATCACTCTCGTCACTTGGTTTGCAAAACCTGCTGAGTGGAGATCAGGAAATTCATGATCTTTTTGCACGCACTGCACATCAACATATTGTTAGTTATTCGTATACAGCCGCAGGGCTGGGCGCTTTGCCAGTGGTGGATTTGGTTGCGGTATCTGCTGTGCAGGCAAAGCTTTTGCACAGCCTGGCAGTTCTTTACGGTCAACAATGGGATAAACATACGATTACCGAATTCCTAGGGCTTGTCGGTGCGGGTATGGCGTCCGGCTATGTTGCGCGTGCAGTTGGTCGTGCGGTGACTAAAGTGATTCCGTTCCTGGGACAAACAGTGGGCGCGGTTTGGGGTGCGAGTTCGAGTGGTGCGACAACTTATGCTTTGGGAAAAGCGTCTGTATATTTTTTTACGCAACGTAAGGATGGTCTTAACGTGGATTCTGAAACATTGCGTAAAATTTATGCGGATGCATTGGAAAGTGGTACAACTATTCTTAAAGACCGCTTGCGTGGTAAGTCTGAATGAAATCTATATTTACTGAAATTGATCTCCTCAGAATAGTTGTTCTGGTTTTGCTGATACTGCCATTTTTGGCAGTATTTGGCTTTGGTATGCTGTGGTTGTGGCAAAATGGCTATATGCTGCACTGGCTTATTGCCTTGGTGGCATTTGGTAGTTTGGGCTACGGCCTGCAGCAGTTATTAATACGGCGTGAACGCAAATTGTTGGCTGAGGCCATGACACAACCCAATCCGGATTGGCCACCCAATGCTGATGCGGCGTGGCAACAAGTCGAATCGCTGGCGCAAACATGTGAGCCACAGGACTGGCCGCTTGATGACGAGGCATGGGTATTTGATTTGGGTCAACGCACGCTGGAATCAGTGGCACGTTGTTATCATCCAGAAGTAGAGCGACCATTGCTCGAGTTAACGTTGCCGCATACTTTATTGATTATAGAGCGTGCAAGTCGTGATTTGCGGCTAGATGTTGCACAGAATATTCCGTTTAGCAATCGCCTGACAATCGGTGATTTTTTTCGACTTCAACGTTGGAAGGAAAAAGCAGAGAAGGTATTTAATATCTATCGGGCAGGCAGGGTGATTGTCAACCCGGTCAATGCTTTACTCGGAGAAGCCTGGCGACATTTCCGTGAACGCAGTGTTGATCAGGCCCGCACTGAATTACATCGTTGGTTTTTGCGTGCCTACGTACGCAAGGTCGGCTATTACGCTATTGATCTCTATAGTGGCCGTTTGTCACTGCAAGATGACGAGGCGGTGACATCACGAACACCCGAATCCAGTGCAGAACTAGAAGAAATCGAAGAAACACCGACTGCTGCTGAAGAGCCAATACGTATTCTGGTTTTAGGGCGATCCAACGCTGGAAAATCAAGCTTGATCAATGCGTTGTTTGGAGAACTTACGGCGGGAGCAGACGTGTTGCCAGATACTACGCTGTCGATTAAACCTTTTGCTTTGTCACGTGAAGGGCTCACACAAGCGTTGATTTTCGATAGCCCAGGCTGTGGTAGCGAACATTTCAATATCAAGCAGATGCAGGCAGCGGCTGAGCAGGCTGATTTGATTCTATGGGTTAGCCCAGCAAATCGACCTGATCGACAAATCGAGCGCGAATATTTGGATGCCTTGCGTGCATTCCAGTCTGCTCGAGTTAATTATCATTCGCCGCCTTTGATTGTGGTTGTCAGCCATATTGATTTATTGCGCCCAGCGACTGAATGGCAGCCGCCTTATGATCTTGCCAATCAGCAAAGTAGTAAAGCCAAAAACATACGTGCCGCAGTGCAGGCGGTTGCCGCTGATCTGGCCGTGCCGATTGGTCGCGTTATTCCGGTTTGTTTAATGCAAGACAGGATTTATAATATTAATGACACACTCTGGGCGGCCATATTGGACCATCAGAATGAGGCACTTAGAGTGCGGTTGTTGCGTTGTTTGGACGCAAAGAAACATGCAGAAGATTGGGTCATGCTGCGCCGTCAGATGGTTGGTGCCGGGCGTTTCCTGCGTGACCTGCCAGGTATACTCGGCAAACGCGCTGGCAAGTAAATGGAGTGCTACCCCCCCCAAAAACGTGTGCTTCCTGTATCCATATGGATAAAATCTGATTTGGGATAATAGCCAACGCCACCCGTTTTTAATGCTAAAGCGGCTGCTCGCAAGTCAGACAGTTTATGCCCTGGAAGGCGGATGTCTATTGCTTTGCCCTGTGTGTGTAAGCTTTGTTTTGCCACGCCACCACTGCGACCAGCGAGCATTGCATTGGTTTTTGGTGAGCGATAAGCAGAAATAACATGAAACTCCTGGTTTGAATTCATCTTGCTTTGCAGCAGGTGAAGTAAGTTAAACAATTCTGTATCCATGGTGTGCAAATCGCCTGTGCGATGATCACGTAGTACATTTCTAATGGCTTGTAACGCTTCAGGAATATATTGGTTCTCAGCCCAGTAAACAGATTGAATACGTTCGCCGGTGTGCAGATTAAGAAAAGCTAACTTTCTTTCTGCCGGTTGTAAAATGTTCGCGTGCGCGAGCGGTACTGCCAACGGTAAGGCCAATAGGGCACAGGCACTGATGCCAGCTTTTAAGAAACGGCGACGATTATTTACAGATTCATCATGTAATTGATTGCAATGATCGTTAAATTTTCGTGTTTGCATGTTTTTCTCCATAATACTGTGACAGAGTCCTGACTACCAACCAGCATACTGTAGGGCACGCGAATCCCGTCCATAAATATCAGGCGAGAAATGCACCTTATTCAATTTATCTACCCAGGTTGTAATATATACCAAATAGATCGGTAAAAGTTGCTGTAAATTAACTGTTTTTGTCTCGCCACGCTTTAATTCAGTGATAAATTCAGTCGGAATAGCGTGATTGCTGAGTGCGAATGCAGCTAATTCCAGTGGTTTTTCCAGGCGAATACAGCCGGAGCTAAAAGTGCGAATATCCTTTTGGAACAATGATTTTGAGGGCGTGTCATGCATGTATATGCTAAAAGGATTAGGAAACATAAACTTGATGGTGCCTAATGCATTATTTTCACCGGGGTCCTGACGTAAAACATAAGGGAAGTCTTTTTTGATTTCATGCCAATCAATAGTAGCTGGGTCTAATGACTCTGCCTCATAATTATAGTTTGGATAAACTTTTATATTTGCGGTCGTGAAATAATCAGGATCTTTTTGTTGTTTTGGTAATAAATCTTTGCGTGCAATACTGGCAGGAACATTCCAGTATGGATTAAGAATCATATGTGAAACCTGACTGCTGAAACTGGGTGTAGAGCGATAATCGCGGCCAACGATGATGCGCATGTTGAGAATATGTTCGCCATGCTCCGCTGCCGCTAACCTGAAGCCAGCGAGATTGACCAATAAATAGCGTTCTCCCAAATTTCTGGGCAGCCAGCGCAGACGTTCCATATTAATGCGCAGTTGGCGTATTTTCCAGTCCAATGTGGTGTTTAAGGCTTGTAACGTGTTTTTTCCGATAATGCCGTCTGCATTTAAGCCATGTTGCGTTTGAAAGACTTTGATGGCGGTTACTAACGCCTCATCGTAGTTGTGGCTGGTATGCTGAGCGAGATTGTATTCGCTAATGCCATCAACAATATAGGCTTCAGCCATGCGTTTGCGGATCAGCGGTATCGCATTATGTGTTGTGCCTGGACGAATAAGTGAGACATTTGGGATCTGAATCCATGCCGTATGATTATTTGCCAGCTCACGATATCGGGCGAGTGTTTGTTTTAGTAATTGATAGCTTGGTTTCTTTTGTGTGAGTTCATTGAGTGATTGTTGTAAATTGTCCGATGCTGCCGCCTCAAGTAGAAAAGGCACAGCATCAAAGGATGGTTGTGGGATATGCCAGTCTGCATCAGCAGCAGATGCTGGTAGTCGACCACGAGCCAAGTCTTGCGCCAATATTAATAGCGATCGGGTTGTGCGCAACTCTAATTCAAGTGATGAATGATCGGATTGATCAAGATGTGAACGCAGTTGTTGTAACTGTTGCAGATGATAATCACGACGATCCAGTCCTTCAGTTTCAGCGTTAGCGATGAATGCTAATGCGATATCGAGTGGTGATGATGCGGATGTTATCCATACGGGTTGATAATCCCGTGCGGCATAGAAGCGCTGTAATTCAGCGGCCTCATTTGCATTAAAGTGTTCGAGCGTTGGTTCAGCAAGCCATTTTTGCAATGCTTCGGGTTCAACTGTTTGCGCAGATGCAACCGACTGTATTAACAAAACAGTGACGGCGGAAAGCAATTTAAGAGAGAGGAAGAATGGTATGCTTTTTATCAATGGTATGCGGTTCCCGAGTGATGTAGCCGTTGCGGTCTATTTTCTTTACTCTTGTTTTTGCAGTGGTTCTTGAAGTGTATTTAACGGGTTGGGTATGGCCAATCGCTCCATCAAATAGCACAAGCAATCCTGGCGAATAATTGTTGTATCACGTGTCAACATGGATGGCATTATGGGCCGGCGGACTCTGAGTGCTGTACCATCCAGATGGAAATAATCTTCTGTCACTTCCCGGTCTTGTTCGTCAGTGGTTATGATCGCCAATTTACCATTGGGTTGTTGCCAACCAATCAGCGTATTAGCCGACAGTTCTTGGAAATTGAGATGATCAATATCCTCCACTAAACGTAGATCCAACGTTTCTTCCTGAAAGCCAATTTGTATACCGGGCGCAATGCGTACAATCGCGACGGTATGGAACAATTCAATATCCTGTTTGGCAACTGGGTGGGATGGAATTTCTGCCAAATTCAGGCAGGCGGTTAGATATTCAGTGGCATGCATGACACCATGTGGATTATCTGGTTGCCCACATTCAATGGTGACGGCTGGTGCAAGTTCTGAAAAAGCGAGGGACTGTACACTTTCAGGGCGTGTGAAATAAATAACGGTACGGTCAAACAGTGTCGCCAAGTGCAGGCAAGCAGTTTCCAGTTTATTTACACAAGCATAATGGGGATTCAGCCCGGTGTTATTGTGTACGTCAATACTAGCAAACAATTTTGATTTTGCCATTTCAGTGTAAACCTGATGGGCCATGCGGTGTTCTGGTGAATCACCTGCATTCCAGATGCGATTATAGTCCGCTTGATGATCAAGCAGTCTTTGATGAAATTTTGCAGCCTGAATGTTGCCGATGAAAAGCGATATTGCACGGGGTAATGTTTTGTTTTGGTGCTGGTATAAAAGATGGCGCATGGCGTCCCATCCGACGGGTTCATTGCCATGTAGCAATACTGAAATATAAAGTGCTGGTGTACGGCGGCCGGGGAGGTGAAACAAGGTCGGGCCATCCAGCATTTTGTGCAGCTCGTGCGCTTTCAGATCAAGTAGGCCTTCAGGGATATCGGTTCGAATGGTTAGCATGGTGTGTTGACATCAATAAATCTTGGTCTTGGTATTCATTTAATTTGTAATATATATTATTTAGCGAGGCTGTGAGCGCAGAAGAAAACTTATTTTTGCAGGCTTCTTTAGATGGACCACTCGTGCACCGGTTTGCCATGCCGCTGCTGGTGTGCATACGCTTTAGTCATGGCTTGCATATCATGGCCATGCATAGCGGTATAGCGTTGCTGCCAATTCGTGCCGGTTTGTTCTGTTGTAATGCGCTGTTCAATAATATCCAAATAAAGCTGAATGTCATCTTTGTTTACTTCAAGACGCTCAAGGCCAGAACGAGCTAGCGGAAGGATATGCGTAAGAATATGATCTTTGGCTTGCCATTGTTTTCCATCTAACCAGTAAAAGTTGGCTTTTAAACCAGAATGTGCAGCGGCATAAAAATTGTGTTTTGCTTTTGAAAAAGAAAGGTTTTGCTCCGGCGGTTTCTCAGCATCAACCAGACTTTTAACAGCACCAACAAATAACGCTGCATTGGCAACAGTATCTATTACGCTGGGGCCAGCAGAAATAACCCGGTGTTCAATGCGTAAGTGCGGCTCACCTTGTTCGTCAAAGCCAATCAGTGGACGGTTCCAACGCCAGATAGTGCCGTTGTGAAGTCTTAAATGCGCCAGTTTTTCGACCGGATCATCAAATAAAACCGGGAGTACTACCGGGAAATGTTCCAGATTTTCAATAAAACATTCCAGCAACGAATTCTTGGCATAGCCTGTGCCAAATGAAACACGTCTAAGATCACCTTCGTCAGAGTTTTTTTGGCCACCAATGGCCACCGATTGCTCAAATAGGGGAATACGTGTTTCTTCCCATAAATGCTTGCCGAATAAATAGGGTGCATTGCTGGTAGCCGCCACCATTGAGCCGGATAACAGGATTGCTGCGTTGTAATAGCGCGTTGCAAGGTGGGGCGGCACTTGAAGGTGCAATTGAAATGAGGTCGCGGCAGCTTCCAGCATGACATCATTATGGGTGGTGTATAAATGTTCTTCGCCTTGGATATCAATACGCAAGGGGCGACCATGTCGCAGACGGAATATCTGTTCATTCAGTGCACGATAACGCGGTGAATTAGACATGTGCTCGAGGGACAGATCGGCTTCCCTAACGGTGGGCAATACGCCGATGATGAGGAAATCGGCATCCAATAATTGGGCCTGGTGGCGACATTGGCTATAAGTTTGCTTCAGGTTTTGTTGCATATCGCTGAAGACACTACCACCCAGGTGTTGCGGCAAACTGTTTAATTCAATGTTAAAGCTGGCCAGTTCAGGCACAACCAATGGGTCATTCAATTCCAGCAAGAACTGTTCATTAATAGCGGCGGGGTGGAAATTGTTGTCTACCAGCCAAGCTTCAAGCTCATAGCCAAACATCTTTTTTTCAAAAGTAAAATGATTGTTTTTAAACCATTTACTGACTAACTGCGTTTCCTCATGGAGGCGGTTAGCAAAGCTATCCAAGTCCTCTGAACTAAAATGGCTGTTAGGTATTTCATTACCCATAATCTTCAGTACTCCACAATGTGATCTTTTGGTATGGCTTTATTTATACCAAATAAAAAGCCTGATTGCAGTAGTGCAATCGTTTATTTGATACATAGGAAAAAAGATTATGTATAAGAAATAGAATCCTTTTAAAATTCAAAGTTTAACCATTTACAGTGATCTGTACTTAATCGCGCAGCTTTTGACCAGACCAGGAGCGTATCATGGCCCAGACTGCAATGATAATAAAAGTGGTGTGTACCAAGGTGAAATATCCGATCAAATAGACCCATGTCCAAACCGAATTAAATCCTCCCAGAAAAATCATCAATAGGGACACTACACCCAATGCCACGGCAGCCATTAAATTTAATTTGATGCCGATCATGACATGGTAGTGATCGATAGTACCTTGTTGAGTTTTGCTGGCTAAAATCATCAGCCAGATAAAACCGATTACCGGTAGAAAAGTTAAATTCAACAGTGAAGCTATTGTTGCATGAGAGGCACGTTTCAGATTTGCTTCAGTAACGTTATTGATAGCGTTTAAGGTTTGCATAAACTGTCCCATTAGTGTGTTTGTTGGATTAATAATTGATAAAACACATTGCCCAATGATACTCGCTGCTATTACTAGTACTCTTCCAACTTGACAGCGTACTAGGAGGCTGTCCGAGAATAGAATGATCTACTGCGGGAAAGCTATTTTGGTCAGATTTCCCGATCATTTTCGTTAAATAGAACAACTATGCGCCTCAAATGATCAAAAAATCTACCTCAAAATTACTTCCCCTCGCTACGACCACTATTCTCGGACAACCTCCTAGTAATAATACAGCTAATTTTGATTGTTTCCGATGGATAAAAAAACTTTATCCCCGCATTTTCATTTAACAAGAAAAAAACATCATTGACTTTGACTTAGTGCAACTTTTTATTAATTAACAAGGCTATAATTAAAACAGTAGGCAGATTTCTATATGATTAGAATAGGAGGAGGTATGGACAATGCATTTTTTACCAAATCAGTTGCTCGAAATATTTTCTTTGGAGGGTCAGTTTTTTTCTTTTTGCTGTTTTTAGTACTGACATTTGATACAACGCGTAAATTACCAAAAACTGACTTCCGTGAAAATCTTACGCCTGCAGTCGTGAGTGGGAAGCATATATGGGAGACAAATAATTGCATTGGTTGTCACACCTTGCTGGGTGAAGGGGCTTATTTTGCGCCTGAACTTGGTAATGTTTACACACGACGAGGTGAAGCATTTATCAAAGTCTGGATGAAGGCAATGCCGACGGACGCACCTGGACGGCGACAGATGCCGCAGTTTAATCTGACAGAACAGCAGTTGGATGATCTGGTGGCATTTCTAAAATGGACTTCAGAGATTGATACACAAGGTTGGCCACCTAATATTGAGGGTTAATTGTCGTAACTAAGCCGATCCTTTATAACCCGTATTCTACAGAGGTGAAAATATGCAGTATCAATCTCAATTAGTTGCAAAGCCATATTTTATTGCTGCCATTGGACTCTTCATAGCCCAAATAATTTTTGGATTAATTATTGGGACACAATATGTTATCGGTGATTTTTTATTCCCGGAAATTCCCTTTAATGTGGCACGCATGGTGCACACTAATTTGCTCATTGTGTGGTTATTGTTTGGTTTTATGGGCGCAGCGTATTACTTGGTACCAGAGGAGTCGGAACGGGAGTTATATAGCCCTAAATTGGCAATTATTACATTCTGGGTTTTCCTGATTACCGGTGCTTTAACAATTGTTGGTTATTTGGCTGTACCTTATGCCACGTTAGCGGCAATGACCGGTAATGATCTTTTACCAACGATGGGTCGTGAATTTCTTGAGCAGCCATTGATTACCAAAGTAGGTATCGCGCTTGTGGTGCTTTCGCTACTCTATAACGTTACCATGACCACTTTAATGGGTCGTAAAACATCGATAACAATCATTTTGTTAATGGGTTTATGGGGGTTGGCTTTTTTCTGGTTGTTTGCTTTCTATAACCCCGTGAATCTTGTGCTGGATAAGTATTACTGGTGGTGGGTTGTACATCTGTGGGTTGAAGGCGTATGGGAATTGATTATGGCTGCCTTACTTGCGTTTATACTGATCAAGGTCACGGGTGTGGATCGCGAAGTGATCGATAAGTGGATGTATGTCATCATTGCGCTGGCGCTGATTACCGGGATCATTGGCACGGGTCATCATTACTACTGGATAGGTACGCCGAGTTACTGGCAATGGTGGGGCTCCATATTCTCTGCATTGGAACCTATTCCCTTCTTTGTGATGACGCTATTTGCCTTTAGTATGGTTAATCGTCGGCGCCGTGACCATCCCAATAAAATTGCGACATTGTGGGCATTGGGTACGGCAGTCACTGCGTTTGTGGGTGCAGGGGTATGGGGCTTCATGCATACATTGGCACCTGTTAACTATTATACCCATGGTTCACAGATTACATCAGCGCATGGTCACTTGGCATTTTATGGCGCTTATGTGATGGTGGTGTTGGCGATTATTTCCTATGCGATGCCCATTATGCGGGGTAGAGTTGCTAACAGTCCTCAGGCTCAGTTATGGGAAACATGGGCATTTTGGTTGATGACAATTTCCATGGTAGTGATTACTTTGCTGCTGACGGGAGCAGGCGTGATGCAAGTCTGGTTGCAGCGCATTGGTGATACACCGTTGTCTTTTATGGCGACACAAGATGAACTTGCAACGTTCTATTGGTTGAGATTGGTTGGTGGCGGGGTCTTTTTCATAGGCTTGATTGCCTATGTTATTAGTTTCTTTATTAAGGGCGATGTTGTTCTTGTCTCTGTAGATGGGGAAACTAAGGATGAGAAAGTGCATATTCCTTTAGAAGATGAAATCAAGGCTGTAGAGAAACAAGTTGTTGCGAAAGAGAAAGACAAGCGTGAGGAAGAACATGCCACTGCAGAAGAAGAAAACAAGCCTGAGGTGGCGCTTGCATCTACAGAATTTTCTGTAGATGAGAAATCTCAAAAAGAAAGGTAGGTGTATTGATGGCTACGCCGGTGATATCCATTCCGGAAGCTACTAATCCGCATGTGGCGAGTGACATTCCTTTTTACAAGCCGCACGGGAACGAGGTTGAGTTGTTTGACCATGCCTTTAACAAACAGCTCCCCTTGTTGATTAAAGGTCCGACGGGTTGTGGTAAAACACGTTTTGTGACACATATGGCGGCCCGCTTGAATCGCCCTCTATATACCGTGGCTTGTCATGATGATCTTACGGCTACTGATTTGGTAGGCAGACATCTAATTAATAATTCTGGTACTTATTGGAATGATGGGCCGTTAACCCGTGCGGTGCGCGAAGGTGGGATTTGTTACCTGGATGAAGTGGTGGAAGCACGTAAAGATACCACGGTGGTATTGCATCCGTTAACAGATGATCGGCGTATTTTGCCACTGGAACGGACGGGTGAGATTTTGCAAGCACCGCCGCAGTTCATGCTGGTGGTTTCCTATAATCCAGGTTATCAAAATTTTCTCAAAGGGATGAAGCCCAGTACTCGTCAGCGCTTTGTGTCTTTACGTTTTGGTTTTCCGGAGCCGGAACTGGAGCAGGAAGTGGTCATGACGGAAACGGGGATTGATCCCGAAATGGCCAAGCTTCTAGTAAAACTGGTTAGCGCCTTACGTTCACTCAAAGCGCATGATCTGGAGGAGGTTGCCAGTACCCGTTTGGTGGTGTACGCAGCCTCACTCATTAAGAACGGTTTCCCACCTATTGATGCTTGTCGTGCGGCACTGGTAGAAGCTTTGACAGATGATGAGGAAATAATCGCTGCACTCATGGAAGTTGTTTATGCTTGTTTTGGAGAATAATCTTTCATGATTGGTTGTTAATAATGCCGGAATTTGTTGTCGGTAAATTTTGGAATCGACTGCTTAGCGGGGCTGTAGAAAGTCGGGATGAGGATGCCGTAGTTTTATTTGAAGATATTGTAAAACCGGCGGGTATTCTGTTTCGTGCATTGGGTGGTGATAAAGGCCTGGCAATAAAAATTGCACAATCCACCCATAATCATGGAAAACGTAGTTGGTTGCAACGTGTTGCGGGCAGTGAAGAGAAAATTGAACTTGCTTGGCGTGATCATGAGGCATTGTATTTGCCTTCAAGCATTAACCTGTTTCCTGATACAGCACTGAATCGTGAACTTTATTTCTGGCTGGCTGCATTGGCAGTAGAAAGTTGTGAAGGTTCATGGTTTATCGAAAATCAGCAGGCAACATTGCGTCTTCTAGAGAAATTCCCAGGTTTGCAAGCGCGTTATCAGCGCTTACTTCATGTTGTTTTATCATGTCGCCCTGAAATTGAATCACTTTCTGACGATAATGCTGTTCAGGAAAACGTGCTTCGTCAGGCACTCACAACACCGGGGTGTGTGTCATTATTGCCATTGGCACGCTACCCCTGGCATCCTGTGCATCTCTGGTTTCATCCAACCCCCCCTTTGAGTTCTGCTACTCAGTCACCACCACCCGCAAGATTAGAAGAATTCGAACAGGGTGAAAATACGCAATCGGTGTTTCAAGATGAGCGGCGGCATAAGGCAGAGAGGCAGGATGTGCAAGAACGCAAAGACGGTTTTATGATGTTTTTCCGTGCGGAAAGTATTCTGAGTTGGGCTGAATATATCAAAGTCAATCGACCGACTGATGATGATGAAAATACGGATGCTAAACGTGCTGCTGATGAAATGGATACTATCACCGTGACGCGGGATGGAAAAACAACTGCGTCACGCATACGTTTTGATCTTGATCTTCCGCCTGAAGAATCCGATGACATGCCGCTGGGTGATGGCATTCTTTTGCCGGAGTGGCATTATAAAAAGAATCAATTATTGAAAGATTATTGTCGCTTGCAACCAATGGTTGCTGCTAATGCTACACCGTCAGCATTGCCAGTACATCTGGCAGTTACCGCACAACGAATTCGTCGACAATTTGAAACGTTGATATCTGTGCGCAGTTGGCAGAAAAAGCAAGATGAAGGTACCGAAATTGATGTGGATGCGTATGTGCAGCATAGGGTTGAGCGCCAATGTGGCACACTTGCTGCCGATAGTGGCTTGTTTAAAACACTGAATGTGCAAGAGCGGGATCTGTCTTGCTTACTGCTGGCAGATTTGTCCCAGTCAACCGATGCCTATGTTAATAATTATATGCGTGTGATTGATGTGATTCGTGAGAGTCTTTTTTTGTTTTCAGAGGCGTTGTTTGCAACTGCAGATCGTTTTGGGCTGTATGGTTTTTCATCATTGCGCCGCGACCAGATACGCTTTCATGTCATCAAATCATTTGATGAAAAATACAATGATCAAGTGCGTGGTCGCATTGCTGCGATCAAGCCAGGGTATTACACTCGTATGGGTGCAGCAATTCGCCATGCGGGTTCGCTGCTAGTAAATCAGCCTTCACATCAACGAATTCTGCTACTGTTGACCGACGGCAAACCAAATGATCTGGATCAGTATGAAGGTCGCTATGGCATTGAGGATACGCGTAAAGCGTTGAACGAGGTGCGAAGCTTGGGCATTCGGCCATTTTGTGTCACCGTTGATGAGAAGGCCGGCAGCTATCTGCCTTATTTGTTTGGCGCGAGTGGTTTTATTGTGATTCGCAAGCCATCACAACTGTCGCACCAGTTGTTGACTCTTTACGCGCAAATTACACACTAAGAATGTGTATTATTGCAAAGACGTGCTGTTAATTCATGAACCAATGTTTGATGAGATATTTAAAAATAATATTTTCTCTCATCATTCATTTGATTCATGAATAAGTCGCTATTTCCTTAGGAAATGATATCCAGGAATTTTGCGAAAATCACATCAAGTATTGGTTGGAATGGTCCCAAGAAACCATCAAGCTGAACCATGCCGGCAATAAGAATCAAGAAACCAGCCGCCAAGATGCCATATTTCATACCAGATGCAAAATTTGCTGATCCTGGTGCACGTGTATGAGTATCGTTTGTAGTAGCGAGAAACATTCTTAATAGGCCCATTAATAAGCCAGCGACCAAGCAGCCAAGAAACAAATGTATCGCACAATGTACCCTGTCAAATAAGTCATGTTCCGCCATTGCAATACCTGCAAAACGCAGGCAAATAATAATCACGAACAATAAAACAATTGAGTTCCAAATTCCTCCAAACCTTGTTTTCATTTCACTTTCTAAACTCATTCAACTTCTCCTTTAATAAAGTTATTATATTTTTAAGATACGCCGGTGATAATGCGTGCTAACAGTGCGAACCTCATCATGCAAAATTTTATCGCATAATTTAAGTGAATTTGTAAAAATTATCTTTATTCAAAAGAATCAACTTAAACAGAAGGGCGCGTGCATGATTGTCTGATGGGTAAATACTAGCACATCAGTTTAGTAACTGATTATGGAAAATTAGGTTGATTAGAAATTAATACTTTTCAGGGTTTGTAGATACTGTCGAACGCAGTAAAAATACAGAACTTAATGAGTGCCTGCTAAAGTTTACCGGGAAGTAAGCTGTGTCGGGAAACATTTAGCAGGTAATGAGGTTTTTGAGAGAAGTGCAAGGAGGAGTTGAAAAGTGTTTTACTTAAATCTTTTATATCCTCATGATTTTACGCAAATGTATTCACTAAACCTTGATGTCTGTTTGGTGATGCACGTGATTCACTTGAGTCAATGGATTCACCGTTATGGCCCATCATAGTTTGTCCATTTCCTGAGGATGACTGTGCATGCTGATTGTTTTGTTCCTGTTGCTGAAAGGAGTCAGCACCAACCATGACGTTGCCCAATTGAATGCCGCTTTCTGCCATCATCTCACGTAATCTTGGCAAGGAGGCTTCGATTGCTTCGCGTACAGCTGCATGCGGGGAAGCAAACTGGGCTGTCGCTTGTTCACTTGAGATACTTAACATGACCTCAACAGGCCCGAGATGAGCCGGATTGAGACGGATTTCAGCAACTTGGTTTTGTTGGTTACTTAACCAAACGATTTTTTGAGCGAAATCATTCCCCCATTTAGGTTGACCAACTTGAGCGCTTAGACTGATATCTTGTGGCAGAGCGGTAGTGGCAGCTGCAGTAGCCGTAGGTAACATTGAACTGAAGCTGTTTAATCCAGACCCAGGCTGTTGAGTTGTTATTGAATCCGTGAATGATAGTGTTGATTCACCTGTGTTGGCGAAAATAGCTTTGTTGGCTTCAGCATAAAATGACAAATTTCTGCCACTAGCGGCAAGATCTGCCGTATCCAGCGTTTGCAAAAGATTGTTATTCAATAGTGGGTTTTGCATTAGGTTTTGTTGCAAAAGGGAAGGTGATGCTGGGTGTGTAGTGCCCAGCGTTTGGCCCATTGCATGCGTTGGTTTCTTGGTATCCGGCTGTATAGAATTTTGAGTTAATGCCGACAAAGACGCAAACGTGATAGGTGGCGTAACTTCAGTACCCGGTTTCAATTCGCCAATAATTAATGGCGTTGCTTGTTGTATTTCGTGGTTCTGGGTTCCTGGCAGTAAGTTGCCCGAAGTGCTGGCAATATGTGGATTAACGGTTAGATTGGGAGATGCAGCATCAGCTAAATCTTCTGAAGCAATCGGGCTATTGTTTGTTTCGGGGTCAATTGCTTTTTCAGAATGTGTCGTCTTCTCTGGCGTAGCTGCTTTTTCAGAATCTGCTTTTTTATTAGAGTCACCTTTCTTTTCAGATACTTCACGTGCTAATACATTGCTGAATTCTTCATTGGTTGGTTCGTTGGCACGAGCATTGTTTGATGAGGCATCATTTGCTGATGGTTGATCAGCTAACGTTTTTACTTGTGTAGGTAGTGTTAGATTTAACATAAGTTTTAATCTCATACAGTTGTTATAGTGTCACTATATGAGCATGCAATCTTCATGCCAACTTTATGTTTTGTCTCTGGTATTTGTTAATATGCTTTTAAGGCCAGCGCTATTAGCTGCTTTTTGGGGAAGGTTGATTATAAATTGATTGGTTATTAGCATATTCATCTTGCTGTTTCTGCTCATGTTTTAGTTGCTTTTGGTTTTCTGTTCTTTGGTGACGTTGTGATAGTGTATCGTAAGATTTGAGCTTGCGTTGACAGGAAAGAAACGCCTCGCTACCAATGTCTCTATTATTTTGGGCTTCCATGACAGTTTGGCGTTGTTCAGTTATCGCCGAATCAAGTTTGTTGATAAAGGCGACAAAATTTAACCATTCAATATGGTCAATGCCATTTTTGGCTGAATCCTGGAAGCGCCCCTGATAGCTATGTCGATATTGCAAAAGTAAATGCAATTTTTCTTCTGCTTGATGTTTCTGTAAGTTTAATTGTCCTAG
The DNA here is from genome assembly GCA_021774075.1 of Nitrosomonas sp. Taxonomy (GTDB): domain Bacteria; phylum Pseudomonadota; class Gammaproteobacteria; order Burkholderiales; family Nitrosomonadaceae; genus Nitrosomonas. The sequence continues at coordinate 23,742 of JAJFJK010000133.1, forward strand.
TTGCTTGGCAGAAACATCGCTTTGTTTTTGAGCAAATTCAATAAGTGTTTTGAGTGATGAAGATGTAGGCATTATATTAATTTATTCTATTTGGGAATTGTCGGGTACTTATTGCGTTTCTTCACTATTGAATAGTGTCGAGAGTTTGAGATGACTCTCAGCGTATTTTTCTTGTTGAGACATATCCTGTCGTAAGAAGTTTTCAAGTACCGGGTACAGCGTAATGGCTTTATCCAACTCAGGGTCTGAGCCGCTGACATAGGCGCCAACGCTGATAAGGTCATGACTACGCTGATAACGGGAATACAGACTTTTGAACTGCCGGGCCATTTCAGCTTGTTCCTGAGACACAAGTGTGGCCATGACACGACTAATAGACGCCTCAATATCAATTGCAGGGTAGTGTCCGGCATCGGCTAATTGGCGGGAAAGCACAATATGACCATCAAGAATTGCCCGGGCGCTATCGGCAATTGGATCATTTTGATCGTCACCTTCTGTCAGTACCGTGTAAAAGGCGGTGATTGAGCCGTTGTTTTGGTTGGCATTGCCGGCACGTTCGACCAGTTGAGGTAATTTGGCGAATACAGAGGGTGGGTAACCTTTAGTAGCGGGTGGTTCGCCAATAGCGAGCGCAATTTCTCTTTGGGCCATTGCAAAGCGCGTAAGCGAATCCATAATGAGTAATACATGTTTGCCCTGGTCACGAAAATATTCAGCAATTGCCGTTGCATAAGCTGCACCTTGTAATCGCAGTAGCGGTGAGGTGTCGGCTGGTGCAGCGACGACCACGGAACGTGACAATCCTTCACTGCCAAGAATATTCTCGATAAATTCCTTAACTTCGCGGCCACGTTCGCC
>JAJFJK010000134.1 GCA_021774075.1 Nitrosomonas sp.
GTGAACTACCGCAGGCTTCCATGCCGATCAGGCAGGGTTCAATATTAGCGAAAAACTTCGTCATTTTTCCCCGACTCAGTCGCTTGCGTAGCACCACTTTCCCATGCTCATCAACGCCGTGAATTTGAAATACTTCCTTTGTCAAATCAATACCTATTGTTGTAATCTTCATTTCGGACGCTCCTCTCTGATCTCTAGTGGTTTAAAATCACTACTTTGGCACATTGATGCCGTTTCAGATAGTGGGCGTCCATTCCATTACATCACTTAATTTATAACACAATCAAAAGGCTCGGAGTAGTTGATATCAATATCCAACAAAAAGATAAGCCTTTCTCCGCGCCCTCTGTGTCAGGGCCATATATGGATAAGCGAAGCGTCATCCGTCATTTGCATCATTGATCACAAACCAGCAATGATTAAATTATTGCGTCTATAACCTATGGAAAATGGTGCAAAGTTATCGTTTCACTTGGCCTTAAATAGGAATGACGGATGACGCTTCGCTTATCCATCCTACCTTGTTTTGTTTTTATTTGTCCTGCTATGTATTTCACCATTTAACTCTTGAAGGATCTGTTTCTTGTCTAAACTCCTCCGATAACTCAGACACGAGCCGCTCATCTGCCAATCCTTCTCTACGAATAGCCAGTAGTTGAAATCCAGCGTTTGAACGGCTATGCCCATCAAAGAGTGGCGACATTTTGCGATTGGAATTATTGATTATTTTGTAAAGATACAGATACCGTTCATGGGCACTCTGGTCTTCGTTATCGATAATTTCGCCAAATTCTGACAATGCGGTCCGGCAATACTGGTCGATCGCTCTATCTTTGATTTCTTTAAACAGTTTCCAATCTGATTCTTTCATAGATCGCTAAGCCATTGTCAGTTTAATGCATAATCCAAGTTATTGAGGGGCGTAGGATTCAAGAAAAGATAAGCCTTTCTCCGCGCCCTCTGTGTCAGTTTTAACCACCTATCACACTATAATTTGCAACCAAACGACACTCACTATTCGGTGCAACATCCACTACGTCATCTGCTGCATTGGTCGTTTCAACACATAGCAAACGCTGATAGTCAGCATCTTCCAAATCAGCCATGTCAGCAGAAATTTTCTCCCAGGGGCTCCAAACCACGGCGGTTTTATTGCCTAGCGAAACAATCTGGATGCAGCGATTTAGCGTGCTGTCATCAATGATCATGGTATTGCCCACGCCCAGATAGATGCGATCCACTTCTGAGTCGATGGTCACAGCACCAGTTTGTTGTTTTTGCACGCTGTTATCCACTTTATCAATATAGTCACAGTCTTCTAAACCCAACACCTTCACTTGTGAAATATTCCCAACTTTAAAGTAGGTATGAAAGGCCTGCGTGATGGAGAATGTTTCGTCGCCTGTGTTGCGGGTTATCAATGACAGATTTAATGAATCACCAATCAGAATTTCTTGCCTCAACTCAAAAGAATGTGGCCAGATAGCGCGTGTCTCTTCGGTATCAGACAAACCCAGCGTTATCTTAATGTCACCATTTCCTGTAGCTTCTGTTGCAATCACATTCCAGGGGCGGTTGCGCACGAAACCATGTCCTGGGCGACCTTTCCCTTCTGGATCCGGCCCAAACCATGGCCAGCAAATGGGTGCGCCGCCTTTAATGGCTTTTCCATCCTGATAATAAGCCTTCTCACTCAAGAACATAACGTCTTCAGATTCATTGCCGGGTTGATAGGACAAAACCTGACCGGCATGAATGGAAATAAGTGCATTTGCTTTGCTACTGGTGACTTGAATCATCGGCAAGCCGCCTTTACCGGCTATAAATTCAATCCAGCCAGCAATGCCATGTGCATCATTGAGTTGTTCAATATTCATATTTTTCCTATTTTGATTATCAATATTTGTTTTTTAATTCGCGATGGGTTTAACCCGGCTCGCAGCAAGTTTGGCACGTGCACGCGCCTCATCGGTATCGGAGCCATTGGCTAATGCCACACCCATACGCCGACGCGCAAACGCCTCCGGTTTGCCAAACAAGCGCAAATCACTTTGCGGCACACAGAGCGCGTCATGCACCCCTGCAAAAGCAATACCCTGTTTCTCCAATTGCCCGTAAATAACAGCACTTGCACCGGGTGTATGCATGGTGGTGTCCACTGGCAAACCGAGTATGGCGCGTGCGTGCAGATCAAACTCACTTTGCAACTGGCTGCATAGGGTGACCATGCCTGTATCATGCGGGCGCGGACTCACTTCACTGAACCATACCTGATCATCCTTAATGAACAACTCTACCCCAAAAATACCCAAACCACCCAGGTTGTCGGTGATTTTCTTGGCAATTTCGCCGGCCCGTTCCAAAGCCAATGGCGCCATCACCTGTGGTTGCCAGCTTTCCACATAATCCCCATGCACTTGAATATGCCCTATCGGTTCACAAAAATGCGTCACAATCTCACCTGCGGCATTCTTGGCGCGTACTGTCAATTGTGTGATTTCATAATCAAAATCAATCACGCCTTCAACGATTACGCGCCCCTGGTCAACTCGGCCACCACTCGCCGCAGTGTCCCATGCAGCTTGAATCTCTGCGGCATTATTAACTCTTGACTGGCCTTTACCAGATGATGACATGACCGGCTTGACAATACACGGGTAACCAATTTTATCTTCGATAATGGTATGCAATTCACCCAGGGTATTGGCAAAGGCATAGGGTGACGTTGGCAAACCCAAAGTTTCCGCTGCCAGACAACGTATTCTTTCACGATTCATGGTTAATTGCGCGGCACGTGCTGTTGGAATAACCTGCGCCAAGCCAAGCCGTTCAATCTCAAGCAACATGTTCGTGGCGATAGCTTCAATTTCCGGCACAATGATGTGCGGCTGTTCTTGTTCAATTAATGCACGCAATACATCCCCATCCGCCATATTGATCACATGCGCGCGATGCGCAACCTGATGCCCCGGCGCATTGGCATAACGATCAACCGCTATGGTTTCAACGCCCAAGCGTTGCAGAGCAATAATAACTTCTTTCCCAAGTTCACCACTACCCAACAACATCACTTTGACTGCTGAGGAACTTAGTGGCGTACCAATGACCGTTTGTTCATTCATGATTTGTAACAAATAATAATAAGAATAGTTGTAAAAAATTTTAACCTAAAAAATGCCGTCACTATGTTTATAGTGCGTGTTTACTTCCGATAAAACACAATGAGGTCTTAGAAGCTGAGAAACGAGTGCTATAAAACATCATGGTGCCATTTCATACATTATGTGCAAGCCATTTTCGTAGCTTACTTTCAATTTTTGAAGCAGATAGTGGCTTACTGAAATAATACCCTTGATATTGGTCACATCCTTGCTGAGTCAAAAAGGTGATCTGTTCTTCTGTTTCCACACCTTCCGCGATAACACTCATCTTTAGACTACGTGCCATAGCAATGGTAGCAGTAACAATCGCAACATCATTTTCATCTGTTGCAATATCCCTAATAAATGATCGGTCTATTTTTAATGTATCAATTGTGTAATATTTCAAATAACTCAAGCTTGAATAACCTGTGCCAAAGTCATCTATCGAAATCTTTAACCCCATGGAACTTAACTGACTTAAAGTTTTGATCAATTCATTTACATTATCCATCAACATACTTTCGGTAATTTCCAACGTTAAACAATCTGGTGATACTTCGTATTCATTCAGAATACGTTGAATATCCTTCACTAGAGTTTTTTGTGAAAATTGTTTAGCGGACAGATTAATCGCCATTCTTGGTATGTTAAGGCCTATATTTTTCCAAGCCTTAATCTGCAAACACGTCGATTTAATAACCCATTCACCAATAGGAAAAATCAATCCGGTTTCTTCAGCAAGACTTATAAATTTAACGGGTGATATCAATCCTTTTTTCGGATGCCGCCAGCGCAACAATACTTCCATACTCTCCAACTGACCGCTTACTATACCGACAACTGGTTGAAAATATAGCAAGAACTCATCATTTCTCAATGCGCTACGCAAATCAATTCCCAAATCATGCCTTTCCATGGCCGTGCGATTCATATCTGACGTGAAGAATTGATAGTTATTCCGTCCAGTTGCTTTTGCATGATACATAGCTGCATCACTATGCTTTAGCAGTGTATCTACATCTTTCCCATTACTCGGATATAAGGCAATGCCAATACTGCCTCCAATATGTAATTCTTTTTCATTAATCTGGTAGGGCAATTTCAAAGCATGCAATATTTTATCTGCCACAGCTTTTACATCGTTAATTTCCACAATATGAGGCAATACCACAATGAATTCATCCCCACCTTGTCGGGCAGCGGTATCTTCGCTACGAATGCTGGATAAAAGTCTGGCCGCAACTTCCTTCAATAGTAGATCACCCATACTATGTCCAAGTGAATCATTGATTATCTTGAAATGATCCAGGTCAATAAACAACACAGCAGACTTGCCATGTTGGCGGTGATTATGCGCCAGTGCTTGTGAAATACGATCTTGAAGCAAAAGCCGATTAGGCAAACCAGTTAAGACATCATGATTCGCCATGTGACTAATATGTTGCTCTGTTTGTTTGCGCTCAAGCCACAGACATAAATCACCCCCAACAAAATTGATAAAGTTCTGTTCATCAGGTAGTAAAAATGGCTTGTCCTCAGTATAGGAAACCTGTAGCTGACCACAAATTTTTCCATCTACTTTAATATCAGTAAAAAGTCCATGTGTGAGATTCTGTTTATAGTTTGCTGAGGTGAATTGCTTGTCATTAATTTTAATGATACAAACAGCTAACTCGGGAAATTGCATGGCAAGTGTTACATGTTTAACAATCAGATTACAAAGTTCATTTACTGAATACTCTTGCGCCATATCACAGTGAATTGCATATAAGCAGCTTCTTTCCTTCAATCTTTCTTGCAATACCAGTTCTTTCTGCTTGCGTGCAGTGATATCAACTCTGACCGAGATATAATGAACAACCCGCCCATTATTATCTTTTAGTGGCACAATGGTCGAATCAACCCAATATAATGAGCCATTCTTTCTCCGATTACAGATTTCTTTGTGCCAAATTTTTCCATGCGCAATAGTTGCCCACATTTCTACAAAAAATGCTTTGGGATGTTCTCCAGAATTAAGTATTCTGTGGTCCTGACCAATCAACTCCGATCGACTGTATCCACTAATCTCACAAAACCTATCATTCGCCTGAGTAATACACCCATCAAGACCAGCAACTGAAACAAGGGCAAGTTGGCCGATCGCTTCAATATAGGTAGTCAGTTCTGCATTAACATCTTGCAATTCTTCATTCAGCAAATGCAATTTCGTCTTGGAAGAGGTCAGTGCATCATTGGCAAACTGCAGTTCCTTATTTGCAAACTGTAACTCTTCATTAGTAGACTGGAGTTCCTCATTACTTGATCTAAGCTCCTCTTGTGAGGTCTGCATCTCCTCATGGGCCGCATGTATTTCTTCACGAGCAAGTTGCAACTCTTTCATCAATGATTCCAGGGTGGCCCCATGTACTTGGTCCGACACATTGCCAGATGCTGCTTTTAAATGATCATCCAAACTGGTTCTAACATACAGAATTTCACCATTATCATGAACCATCACAGTAGCAGGAGAGTAGCCCTGCATTGAAAACTGATCGGACAAACGCTCTATTGAACCCACCTCTGGGGCTTTCCTCCCTACCATACCAAGAGAAGTAGAATATTTAATGCTAGCGCTTTGTTCACCCTTCTTAAGCAACGCATTATTAATACGCCTATAAATCCTAAGCTTACTATCCAGCGGAGCAAACAAGTTAGGAAAACTATCAATGGTCTCAGCTGTACCCAGCAATAAAATACCGTCAGGATTCAATGCATAATGAAATAATGGCAGTAGTTTTTCTTGCAATTCCCGGTCGAGGTAAATTAAAAGATTGCGGCATGAGAGCATATCCAGCTTAGAGAATGGGATATCTGTAATAATATTCTGAGACGCGAATACAATCATTTCACGTATTTCTTTGGTAACTTGATAGCCTGTATCATGCGTAATAAAAAATCGGCTTAAACGTTCCAATGAAACATCAGTGGCAATACTGGCTGGATAAAAACCTTGGCGTGCTTGATTGACAGCTTCTTGATCCAGATCAGTAGCAAATATCTTTAGTGAATACTGTTCTTGAAGAGCACACTGATCCAGCACTTCCTTAAATACAATAGCCAACCCATAAGCTTCCTCTCCACTAGCACAAGCGGGGATCCACACCCGAAATATCCTACCTGCTGGATATGTAGCTAATAATGTTGGAAATAATACAGTTTTCAAATATTCCCACATTTCCGCATCGCGGAAGAAACTTGTTACATTGATCAGCAACTCCTTAAAAAGCAGGTCTTGTTCCTGTGGTTTTGTAGTTAAATATTGAACATAAGCAGCAATAGTATCAATTTGATAAAGCTTCATGCGTCTTTCAATGCGACGGTACAACGTACTTTTCTTATACTGAGAAAAATCACTACCGGTGCGCTTATAGAGTAGCGCAACAATTTCTTTTAATGCGCTTTGAGATTTCTTTGCAACTTCAGGGTTGCCTGAGATGATATCTTTTGAATACTTTAAAAAACCTATGATTCTTCCCGGCAACTCTTGTGCCGGAGCTACAATATCAGCCAAACCAGCATCGATAGCACTGCGTGGCATGGCATCAAATTCACAGAAAGATGGATCTTGTACCAGAGTCAAACCATTTTTTCTCTTAATAGCTTCAAAACCAAGTGTTCCATCGGAACCCATACCTGAGAAAATAACACCAATAGCAGATTTACCACGATCTTCTGCCAAAGTGCGGAAGAAAAAATCAATAGGTTTCGGTTGCTTACAAGTAGCCTCAAAATCATAAAGTTCGAGAACACCATTTGATATAGCCAAATGTTTGTTTGGCGGAAGCACATAAACAAAATCAGATTTTATCTTCATCTGATTTTCCACCTGAAAAACCGTCATTGATGTAAAACTTTGGAGTAATTTAGGCAATGTGCTTTTATGCGTTGGGTCCAGGTGTTGGATAATGACAAATGCCAAACCACAAGAATCAGGCACATGTGCAAAAAACTGTTTTAGTGCTTCAAGCCCACCTGCAGAAGTACCGATGCCAATGATGGGAGGAATATTTACGGATGAATCAATTGTTAAATCAAGAAGAGGATCCTGAGACAAATCCTTAGATGAATTCGATTTCGTTTTTGCAGATTTCTGTTTTTCTGTAGCTGTTTTTGTTTGTTTGGCCATCAAAAATAAACTCAACTTCTTTTTTAGAGAATAGAAAATCACAATATTGAACTATATAACAAAATTCTATAAGAGATTATTATTTAATATTTTCTTGGCTGCACAAACAAATCACCCCTTCTTACGCATGTTGTTGTATGGCCCATTGCACATGTTCCCGCACCAAAGCTGACTGGTCATCAAGTCTTGCTTGCAATGCGTCAACTACTTCTGTAGAAGATGGTGCATTACCTAACCCAACCGCAATATTACGTAACCATTGTTCATGGCCGATTCTACGTATCGGACTACCCGCTAATTTGGTTTCAAATTCATCCTTTTCCCAACGAAATAATTCCATTAACGTGACATCATCCATGCCATTGCGTACATGGAAATCGCTTTCATCCGTAATATGGGCAAATTTGTTCCACGGGCACACCAACTGACAATCATCACAGCCATAAATCCGGTTACCAATTAACGGACGTAGTGATTCCGGAATGCTACCTTTTAATTCAATCGTCAGGTAAGAAATACAGCGCCGGGCATCGACCTGATACGGCGCAACAATGGCTTGTGTGGGACAAATATCAATGCATTTTGTACAACTGCCACAATAATTGCCAATGGCTTCATCTACGGGCAATGGCAGGTCAGTATATATTTCACCCAAAAAGAACATGGAACCCGCCTGACGCGACAGCAGCAATGTATGCTTGCCACGCCAACCCAAACCGGACTTTTGTGCCCATTCCACTTCCATCACCGGCGCACTATCGGAAAAAACCCGATAATTAAACGGCCCCACTTCCACACTGATTTTGTCTACCAGTTTTTGCATGCGCGCACGCAACACCTTGTGATAATCCCGCCCCAAAGCATAGCGCGAAATAAACGCCTGATCACCTTGATTAATCACAGCCCAACTGTCTTTTACCTGTGGCGGCATATGGTTCATACGCACCGAAATCACACGTTGCGTACCCGCCACAAGTTCAGCGGGACGCGTACGTTTGGTGCCGTGTTTTGCCATATAATCCATTTCACCGTGATATGCTTTATCCAACCATTCAAACAAACCCTCTTCTACACCTGACATATCTGCGTTGGCGTCAGCAATACGTACGTCTTGAAATCCAAGCTCCTTGCCCCAAGCTTTAATAGTAATCGCTAAGGAAACCAGATCGGGTTCATTATTTTTTAAGGTATTTTCTTGCATAACTCTCATTATAGTGACTCTGATTCCACACAATGCTGCATTTACACTTGCAATCTCGCTGATGAAGCGGCCACGCTGGCACTTGGCGCAAAACTTGCCGGCACCCTGCATGGCGGCCTAACAATCTACTTAAAAGGAAACCTTGGCGCGGGCAAAACAACGTTAACACGGGGCATTTTACATGGCCTTGGCTATCACCATGTAGTCAAAAGTCCTACATATAATTTAGTTGAACTTTATAAAATTTCTAGGTTATACTTTTATCACTTTGATTTGTATCGATTCAATGACCCATTTGAGTGGGAAGAAGCCGGTTTTAGAGAGTACTTTAATACCAACTCAATTTGCCTGGTGGAATGGCCTGAGAATGCGCAAGGACTACTACCTGCCGCTGACCTGCAGGTACGCTTTATTATTCTCGAATCGGGCCGAAAGATTGATATAACTGCGGGCACAGAGGCAGGAAAACAATGTTTAATACAATGGCAAAATCCAATGCACCTGTAATCACATCTCGTTGTGGTGGCAATACTGTGCGTACAACATCCGGATTTTCTGCCTATTTGATTATTGCACTTTTGTTCCTGTTATTTTGCAAATCGGTCATCGCCGCAGAAACCACCATCAGTGCAACACGTGTTAGCTTAACTGCCGACTACACGCGCATCACACTGGAATCAAGCCAACCCATCCAATATGAATTGAGTATGTTGAATAACCCAGGGCGGGTTGTTATCGATTTGGCAAATGTTGCACTGACGCCTACATTAAAAAATTTACCCACACAAGTTCATGCCACAGATCCATTTATACAAAGAATCCGTATTGGTCGCTTTAAGCCGCATATCATACGTTTAGTATTTGACCTTAAGACATATGTGGTACCCCGCACCTTTGTACTTGAACCTGCAGACAGTCATGGCCATCGCTTGGTGCTGGATATTTACCAACCTGAAAAAGCCGCAGAAATTAATACTAGAGATCAACTTGAAGTAGACGATCTGGATCAATTAATTGCTTCTTTTTATCAAGACAATAATGCACCAGCAACGCAACATCGCCCAACACAACCACAGTCCAAAAGCTTTTATGCTGCACAAAACCGCAAACCAACAGTTCCACGCACCATCACGATTGCAATCGACGCTGGACATGGTGGAAAGGATCCCGGCGCTGTTGGAAACAAAGGCACTTACGAAAAAAATATCACTTTGGCAATCGCCATGAAACTGAAACTCAGGATAGACAAAGAGCCGCATATGCGTGCCGTTTTGACTCGTACCGGCGATTATTACATTTCATTACCGCAGCGCCGTGCTATGGCGCGTCAGGCAAATGCTGATTTGTTTGTGTCGATTCATGCAGATGGCAGTGAAAAAATTCACCCACGCGGATCATCCGTTTATACACTTTCTGAAACAGGCGCCACATCAACAACAGCGCGTTGGTTAGCCAAAAAAGAAAACCGTGTGGATCGTGAACTGATGGGTGGTGTAGACATTACAACCAAATCATCAGATATCAAGGAATTACTGCTTGATTTATCGTTAAATGCAACCATTAATGACAGCGTTAAAGTGGCAGAACATGTGCTCAAGGAAATTGGCGGCATTAACCATTTGCATAAAAAACATGTTGAGCAGGCTGGTTTCGATGTGCTCAAATCACCCGATATTCCATCCATCCTGGTTGAAACAGCATTCTTAACCAACCCAGGTGAAGAACAGAAACTAAGAAGTAGAACTTATCAAAACAAAATGGCCGACGCATTGTTTTCCGGCATTAAACGATATTTTGCAGCCAGTCCGGCACTCGCACGTACAGAAATGGCGCAGGTAAAATAAAACACGTGTCTTTCTGCAAAACAATGCTTTTGCATGAGTCGATGTTTCCTTTATCCTCTATCATCTACGCTCTCTCCACTGCATTTACTAACATTTCCCTAAGACTTTAGAAACAATTAGAATCATCTCTATGCGTAGCGAAGACATCATATTAACAAACAGCTCCGATAATGAGATGGCTTATTGGTATCAGTTAATTACTGACAATGAAGCATCATGTCTTAAATTAACTGGCGATTTCACTTTGGCTGCACTGGAATCAAAGTTTGAACTACTGGCCAGAGAGCTTGCTCAACATCGGGCAGTCAACCCAAATATACATTGGGATTTAACTGATATCCAACAAATGGATATGGCCAGCGTTGTGATGTTATGGCAAGTCTGGCAAACGCAACGCCCCACTCATTTGCTGATACGCCCTGAACATGAACTCATGTTTAAACGTCTGGAAAATATCCCGGCACAATTGCCCGCGCCCAGCCACAAGTACAACACTTGGCTCCCCATCGCTTTAGGTAAACAGGTACTGTTACTATGGCAAAATCTAATCGGCATGATCAGTCTAATAGGGCAGTTAATATTAGATACCATTTACCTGATAAAACACCCCGCCTATATACCATGGCGTGAAATTTCTGCCAATCTGTACCGAACCGGTGCGCAAGCACTTGGCATCACGGCATTGGTTGGCTTTCTTATCGGCGTCGTATTAAGTTATCTTTCTTCACAACAATTAAAAATATTTGGTGCGGATATTTTTATTATTAATATTCTTGGCATGAGCATCATCCGCGAATTAGGCCCGCTGCTTGCGGCGATATTGGTTGCCGGGCGTTCAGGTTCATCCATGACCGCACAACTTGGCGTCATGCGCGTAACACAGGAATTGGATGCTTTGACCGTAATGGGCATTTCACATAGTCAACGTTTGGTATTACCCAAGGTTATCGGTTTGGGCATTGCCATGCCATTATTGGTTTTATGGACAAGTGCTGTAGCGCTATTGGGTGGAATTGTGGCCGCAGAAATACAATTGGGTCTTAGTTATCAATATTTTCTCAGCGCGTTGCCGGATGCCGTTCCAATAGCCAATCTATGGCTGGGGTTAAGTAAAGGTGTCGTCTGTGGCATGGTTATCGCACTCATCGCCTGCTATTTTGGCCTGAGAATAAAACCCAATACTGAAAGTCTCGGTGAAGGCACAACCACTTCTGTTGTAACATCCATAACCGTTGTTATTATTATTGACGCCATTTTCGCCATTGTGTTTTCTGATGTGGGACTCTATTAAGGCAATGAAAAACCAGGACTGTATCGTCGAAGTTGAGGCATTACATACACGCTTTGGAAATCATGTGGTCCATCGTGATATTAATCTATGTGTTCAGCGTGGTGAGGTATTAACCTTAGTGGGTGGCTCAGGCAGTGGAAAAACAACCTTATTGCGTCAAATGCTGGGCTTGGATGAACCGTCGCAGGGTCGCGTGAGATTATTTGGTTTTTCCCGACAAAACTGTAGCCTTGACCAGTTAAAAAACATACGTAATCGTTGCGGTGTATTATTTCAACAAGGCGCATTATTCAGTGCATTAACCGTATTTGATAACATTGCCCTCCCCTTGCGTGAATTACTCACGCTGGATGAGCGTACAATTCGTGATCTGGTTATGATTAAATTGGAACTGGTCGCTATTGGCCCGGAGCATGCCAACAAAATGCCAGCGGATTTGTCCGGCGGCATGATCAAACGTGTTGCATTGGCACGTGCGTTGGCATTAGATCCGGAATTATTGTTTCTGGATGAACCAACTGCCGGGCTTGATCCCGAATTAAGTGAAAGTTTCGTTGAATTGATTTTAACTTTGCGCTCTGAGATGGACTTATCCATGGTTATGGTTACACATGACTTAGAGCCACTAACTGCGTTATCCAATCGCATTGCGGTTTTAGCTGATCAGCAAATAGTCATAGCAGGTACACTGGAAGAAATTTGCAAACACTCTCACCCATTTATAAAAACTTTTTTTAAGGGTGTAGCAAAACAACAACAACAAATTAATAATCGGGAGGAAACGTGGAAAACCGCGCCCATGCCCTTATAGCAGGAATATTTGTTATTCTCCTGAGCATCGCCGTCCTTATGGTTGCCATGTGGTTGAATGGAAATACGGTGCAACGTAATAATTATTTGGTGGTGTCCAATGAATCGATTACCGGGCTGAGTCCTCAAGCATCCGTACAATACCGAGGTGTCAATATTGGCAAAGTAGAAAACATTAATTTTGACCCGGAAAATAGAAACCAGATACTCATTGACATTAGCATTGATCAGGAACTCAAACTGACTAAACATGCTTACGCGCAATTAGGCTATCAAGGCGTGACTGGATTAGCTTTTATACAACTTAATGATCACGGGGCTGAATCTGAGCCGCTTTCAAGCGGTGGGCGCATTCCTATGCGACGCTCATTACTTGAAGAAGTGACTGGGTCCGGGCAGCACTTATTAATTAATATCAATGAATTAATAATGAAAATGCAAAATTTATTGGGCCCAAAGAATCAAGTGGAAGTGACCAATATATTGCGAAACATTGAGAAAGCAACAAGAAATTTTGAAGGTATTGCCGATAATACACAGCCTTTACTGGCATCGTTTACTGAACTAACGGCTGAAACAAGTACATTAGTTAGGCATGTTGACGAACTGCTGGATGAATTCAATAACGTTATGATAAACGCTAATCAGCAGGGCGGCATTCTTGACAATTTGTCTCAAAGTACACAAGAGCTTGCCGTGACCATACCCGAATTGCGCAAAGTTATCAATGGGATTACACGTAATTCGCATAATTTAGATCGCGTTCTACGACAATTAGAAGAAAACCCGCAAAGCTTATTATTTGGACGCCCCCCATCATTACCCGGCCCCGGTGAAGCGGGCTTTGTTGAACCTGGAGAGTGATTTAAATGATAAAAATTTCGGTTATTTTTTTGATTGTGGTTTTGTTATCCGCATGCAGCATTGCACCAAAATCAAATTCAGCCATTGCAATCTATGACTTTGGCATCCAGTACGTACAACCATCCACAGTGATAAAAAACCTGCCGCACGCAAAAACAAAAAGCTTGCTCGTAACCGATATAGAATCTGCGCCGGGTTTTGATAATCATGCAATCTATTATCGACTTGCTTACAATAACCCGACACGATCCTATACCTATGCCAGCAGCCGTTGGGCCGCCACTCCTGCGATATTGCTCAGTCAGCAATTGCGCAACAAGATAGTCACAAAAACTAGTGATCTGGTCATAAAAGATAGCAGCACTGCAAAATCTGATTATGCGTTACATATTGAACTGGAAGAATTTACACAGGTTTTTGATGCCATTGATAGCAGCCATGCGGTCATAAGCATGCGTGCCAGCCTGGTGGAGCGACAATCACATGCGCTGCTGGCGCAGCAATCCTTTAGCATAAAACAAAATGCAGCGACTGCTGACGCACCTGGCGCGGTGAATGCTTTGACCACTGCCAGCGATCTGCTGATGAATGCAATCATTGATTGGTTAGGCCATGCATTGCAGGCTACAAATCAATCATTATAAAATCTTAATCGCTTTAATCAGACGTGGCATTTCTTATGTTAGTATCCCGTCATTTATTATTTAGGACAATTGTCGTGCGCACCCTATGCAATCTTAGCAACCTTATTTTGTTAACACTCTTACTAAGTGCTTGTGGTAACAAAGGGCCTCTTTATCTTCCAGAACCCGAACCGGCGGCTTATACATCACAAAGCGGCACAGCAGAATAATGAGTGGCTTTCCAGAATTTAATTACCTCAATCAGGCGTTGCATGTCGAATCGGTCGCATTGCAACACATTGCAGAAGAATTTGGAACACCTTGTTATGTGTATTCTCGCGCCGCATTAACTGCTGGCTATCACGAATTTGAGAATGCCTTTGCACAACGCGAACATTTAATTTGCTATGCCGTTAAAGCCAACTCAAATATTGCCATTCTTAACTTACTTGCCCGTCTGGGCAGTGGATTTGACATCGTCTCCGGCGGTGAACTGCAACGTGTGATCAGAGCCGGTGGCGATCCACGCAAAACAGTATTTTCGGGTGTTGGGAAAAATAGCGACGAACTGCGCATGGCACTCGCTGCCAATATTTTGTGTTTTAACGTGGAATCTCTCGCAGAACTGCACCTATTAAATCAGTTAGCTGGTGAAATGAATAGGAAAGCACCGGTTAGCTTACGCGTAAACCCGGACGTAGATGCCAAAACACATCCTTATATATCAACAGGTCTCAAGGAAAATAAATTTGGTGTACCGGTTGCTGAAGCTGAAAAAATTTATCATGCTAGACATCAATTTCCGCATATTCAATTTACTGGTTTGGATTGTCATATTGGTTCTCAACTAACAGAATTAAATCCTTTTATGCAAGCCAGTGAGAAAATGTTGAATCTGTTGGGTCAATTACAATCACAAGGTCATGAAATTGAGCACCTGGATCTGGGTGGCGGACTGGGCATACGCTATGCAGACGAAACACCACCGTCAATCAGTGATTATGTTTCAGCGCTTTGTGCATGCACAGCGCAAGTCAAACAACGTCTGTTAATTGAACCAGGGCGCGCCATGATCGGCAACGCCGGCCTATTATTGACGCGCACAGAATACCTGAAACACACACCGGATCGAAATTTTGCAGTTGTAGATGCGGCCATGAACGATTTGATGCGGCCTTCGCTGTATGATGCCTATCATGCCATTTTACCCGTCAAGCAAAATAACGCTGAAACACATGATTATCAAGTCGTTGGCCCAATCTGCGAAACCGGCGATTTTCTTGGTCATGATCGCAAGCTTAGTTTGGCCAACGGGGATTTACTGGCCGTCATGTCAGCCGGAGCCTATGGCATGAGTATGAGTTCAAATTACAATACCCGCCCACGCGTTGCTGAAGTCATGGTGGATGGTGATGCTGTTCATCTTATCCGTCAGCGTGAAACAATTGAACAATTAATTGCGGGCGAGCAGCTTATTCCATAAATCAATGATGCATGGATAAAGGGCGCCTCTAAAAATTCAGAGTTCGCCCAAATACAAGGCGCGGAAAAAATTTTGCAGCGCAGCATATGTTTGATATGTAAGTAATAAATTTTTTTCGCAACGCAGCAGTTGGGATGAAATCTGGATTTCAAGAAGTGCCCTAAAACTAAAAACCGGTGTTTCCTGATAGCCCTTATAGTACTATGCGACATTCACATCCATAAGACAGATTTGTAATGACCAGCCTTTCAAGTATTGAAGACGAAAAATATCAAGATTTCATCCTGCAAGGCGTCTCACGTACTTTTGCTCTGACCATTCCACAATTACCGGAGGCATTGCGTCGTGTCATTGGCAATGCTTACCTGTTATGTCGGATTACCGATACCATCGAAGATGATAATGCATTAGACATTGCGCAAACACGTCAATTATCAGAAATGTTTTCCGAAGTTGTGAGTGGCAACATAGCGGCACAAGAATTTGTTGATACGCTTTATCCACTACTCTCAGACCACACTATCCCGGCTGAACATGATCTCATCAAAAACACGCCCGCCGTCATACGCATCACACACAGTTTTAATACCACGCAACGTAGGGCGCTGGAGCGATGCGTACGTATTATGGGGCATGGCATGGCGGATTATCAGGAAACAGAATCACTGGAAGGGTTGGAAGACCTGCCTGCGATGAATCAATATTGTTATTATGTTGCAGGTGTGGTTGGTGAAATGCTAACAGAACTCTTTTGTGATTATTCCCCGGAAATCAATCAAAATAAAACAATCTTAATGAAATTAGCCGTGTCATTTGGGCAAGGGCTACAAATGACTAATATTCTCAAAGATATTTGGGATGACAAAGAGCGCGGCGCATGCTGGCTGCCACAAGATATCTTTCTCAAAAACGGATTTAATCTTAAAGACCTGCAACCTGACCATGCTGACAAATGTTTCCAGGCTGGGTTGGGTGAACTGGTTGGTGTTGCCAAAGGGCATTTACAAAACGCATTGACATACACATGCATGCTACCGGCGCAAGAAAAAGGCATACGTAAATTCTGCTTATGGGCGCTAGGCATGGCAGTTTTAACCCTCAATAAAATCAATCGACATCGAGACTTCAATGCAGGTTCACAAGTTAAAATCAAACGCAGCAGTGTTAAAGCAACGGTAATTACAACAAGTTTCTTTGCAAGTCAAAATTGGGCATTAAATTTACTCTTTAAAACAACATCGAAGAATTTGCCTGACGTTGAAATATCGAAGCAATCACTAGGAGGCTGTCCGAGAATAGAATAATCTACTGCGGAAAAGCTATTTTGGTAATATTTCCCGATCATTTTCCCTTGGTAATGACAATTGAACAACTATTCGCCTCAAATGATCAAAAAATCTGCCTCAAAATGGCTTTCCCTCGCTACGATTACTATTCTCGGACAGCCTCCTAGTACATCAACCATGTAATTATGACGGATGAAAGTATGCTTCAAAATGAGTAAGATATATAGGTAATTTAATCTTTCTTATGAGGAGTATTAATGCCTGCTAAAAAATACATTATTCGTTTGAGTAAAGAAGAGCGTAAGGCACTCACCAAATTGGTAAAAACAGGAAAGGCTGCAGCTTACAAACGACAGCGGGCACAAATTTTGTTAAAAGCGGATGTGAATCGCTTAGACGGCGGTCTCCAGGACAAAGACATTGTCAAATCACTTGATATTGGCAGCCGGACGATAGAGCGAACCCGGCAACGACTGGTTGAAAAAGGGTTTCAGAAAGTACTGGAAAGGGAGTCTTACAAAAGCTCCAGAGAGCCTTATTTGGACGGTGAACAGGAGGCTCATTTGGTGGCATTGAGCTGCTCGGAACCGCCTGAGGGATACAACCGCTGGACGCTGAAATTATTGGCGAAGGAGATGATGGTTTTAGATGGATTCAGTTTGCCCGGAAACGGTGCGGAAGGTTTTAAAAAAACGCCATAAAACCCTGGCAACGTAAAGAATGGTGTATTCCCGCTCAAGAAAATGCTGAGTTTGTTTGTGCAATGGAAGGCGTGTTAAGTCTGTATAAAGAACCTTACAGAGAAACGCACCCGGTCGTTTGCATGGATGAGAGTAGCAAACAACATTTACGGGAGGTTCGTGAGAAACTACCGATGGAGCCGGGAAAGCCTGAGCGCTACGATACGGAATACGAGCGAAATGGTACCAGTAATCTGTTTATTTTTTTCGAGCCGTTACGTGGCTGGAGACGAATTGATGTTACAGAGAGGCGGACAGCCCGGGACTGGTCTTATCAGATCAAAAAATTGGTTGACGAAGACTATCCCGATGCCAAAAAGATTCGTTTGATAATGGATAATCTGAATACCCATGTTGGTGCATCGTTATATAAAACTTTTGAGCCTACAGAAGCACGTCGTCTTTTAGATAAACTGGAATTTCACTACACGCCGAAACATGGCAGCTGGTTGAATATGGCAGAGATTGAGTTCAGTTTGCTTTCCAGGCAATGTATGAGTGATCGTATGGCGGACAGACAATACTTGGCTCGGGAAGTAGCCACATGGGCAAAACGGAGAAACATGAGAAAGAGTGAAATGAATTGGCGCTTTACGACGGAAGATGCTCGCATTAAATTAACGCATCTTTATCCGTCATTTTAAGGTAGACGATGTACTAGTACTCTTTCAACTTGATATTGACGGGTACAGCGTTCACAATATGTTTCGTCACAAGGCGCAGCACGCAGACAATGGTTATTCCATTGGCAAGTGCTGCAACGCAGTGACGGGACATCTTGTGAGCGCCCTGCGGGTTAACTTTTCAGCGCCACTGGCGGTGTTAGATCTTTTGACAAGGGAATGACCATTGTCTGCAAGATCTGCCTTGCCAGTAACACTGAAAAGCTAACCTAACTGTACCCGTCAATATCAAGTTGAAAGAGTACTAGTTAAATTGTAACGCGGCTTGCGAAATTTTATACCACTAAATCTATATAATTACAGGTAATATTTTGTTATGAAATCATTGGTTACAGGTGCTACGGGATTTCTCGGTTCTGCCGTTATGCGCAGTTTATTATCAGCAGGTCATGAAGTTCGAGTGTTGGCCAGACCCAGCAGTGATCGACGTAATCTTGCAGATCTCCCGGTAGAAATAGCAGAGGGTGATTTACTGAATCACGCCTCATTAAAAAAAGCGGTCAACGGCTGTGACAATCTCTTTCATGTTGCGGCGGATTACCGGCTGTGGGTTCCAGATCCAAAAACCATGCATGAAATCAATGTGAATGGAACACAAGCGCTCATTCTCGCAGCTGCTGAAGCAGGCCTCAAACGCATGGTGTATACCAGTAGCGTGGCAACTTTAGGCTTATTTCAAGACGGCACATCTGCCACCGAAGAAACGCCATCAAGCATAGAAAGTATGACCGGTGTTTATAAACGAACAAAATTTATTGCAGAACAACTCGTTAAGCAACTAACTGATGAGCATCAATTACCGTTAACCATTGTCAACCCCTCCACCCCCATTGGCCCGCGCGACATAAGACCCACACCAACCGGTCGCATTGTCATCGACACACTGCAAGGACGCATGCCAGCGTATGTCAATACTGGCTTGAATGTCGCACATGTGGATGACATTGCGCATGGTCATTTGCTGGCCTATGAACATGGAAAACCTGGAGAACGTTACATTCTCGGCGGGGACAACATGACCTTGCTGGAAATTCTGCAAACAATCGATAACATTACGGTTAAACAAACAAAACGTGTCAATTTACCGGTGAATTTAATGTTACCCATTGCCTGGACCATGGAGAAAATTGCCGCGTTAACGCATAAAGAACCACGCGCAACCCTCGACAGTATCCGCATGGCCAAAAAAATCATGTATTTCACCAGTGACAAGGCCAAACGTGAATTAGGTTATCAATACCGGCCTGCAACTGAGGCATTAAAGGACGCGATAGTCTGGTTCAGAGAAAACAACTACTGCAACTAATTTTGCAACCTATTTTAATTTCAAGGGCGCCTCTAAAAATTCAGAGTTCGCCCAAATGCAAGGTGCGGAAAAAATTTTGTAGCGCAGCATATATTTGATATGTAAACAATATATTTTTTCTGCAACACAGCAGTTGGGATGAAATCTGGATTTTTAGAAGTGTCATCAATTCAAATTTTAATCTCATTCCTGCAAGCCATTCCCCATGTAGCTCAAGAAAAAGCCGTAATACCTTCGTATTAATGCAATTGAAATAAATTGTTTACTGATACGCTTAGCGCCGTACTGCAGATAAATAATATCTCTCAGATAAGCGATTATGATATTTTGTTATCTTGGGAATCGCTGATTCCTTAATACCTGAAAAAATATCAAAAAATATCTTATTGGAGGTACATCGTGTTTGGCAAATTAATTTTTTTCGTAATTATTGGATTACTGGTTTATTGGTTTATTAAGAGTCGTCAGCCTGAGGATACAGAAACTGATTCACCGCCTGAAGCAATTGAAGACATGGTGCGGTGCACGCATTGCGGCGTACATTTACCAAAAAGTGAAAGTATCGCCAGTGAAGACATGTTTTTCTGCTGTGACGAGCATCGCCATCAACATATAGAGCCATCAGAATAATTTAATAGTGATTACCGTTCCCGCGCTATCTCATAATGCAAAATTGTGGCCATCAGAATCTGGTTATCCTGACCAATTCTGGCGATCACTATTTTACTTTAATGGTTATCGCATCGTGGTGGGCATTGGATTAATTATAACCACTTGGTTATTTCAATTAACAAACTTTGGCGCCTACAACTACTACTTATTTTTAAATGCTGTATTAGGACATATTGTTTTTAGTAGCGTATCAATATTAATGATCAAGCAACGTAAGCCTGATTTTGATACGCAATTAACGCTCCAAGTACTGGGCGACATTGTTCTCATTTGCATCATGATTTACGCCAGCGGCGGTATCAGAAGTGGACTCGGCATCCTGCTGATGGTATCGCTGGCAGGCGCAGGGCTCATCAGCCGTGGGCGTCTGGCCTTATTTTTTGCAGCCATAGCAGCAATTGCTGTGCTGCTACAGGAGACCTACGCACATATTGCCATAGCAGGCTACTCAGCCCAATATACGCATGCAGGCTTACTAAGCATGGGTAATTTTGCGGTTGCCTGGCTGGCACATCGGCTTGCCACCTATGCACTTGCCAACGAAAAACTGGCATTGGAGCGCGGAACCGACCTTGCCAATATGGCCCAAGTCAATCAACTGGTCATTCAGGATCTGCAAGAAGGGATACTGGTTGTCGATCAGAACGGTGACATTAAGCAGCGTAATGCCTACGCAGAAAAATTGATTGGTCTACAACCACATTCAGGCATAACTAAACAGGCCAAGCTCGCCGATTACGTGCCTGTTTTAGCAACCAGACTGGCAACCTGGCGAGGCGACACAAGTACAATTTTTGATCTGTTGCGCTTACCCAACAGTAACAACATTGTCAGAACGCGGTTTGTTCCGATTAAAACCAATAGTCGTGCGGGTGTGGTGATATTTCTCGAAGACATGGGCCGCATTCAAGCACAGGTGCAACAACTCAAACTGGCTGCTCTGGGGCGTTTGTCTGCAAATATTGCGCATGAAATCCGTAATCCCCTGTCTTCAATTAATCATGCTGCTGAACTGCTGGAAGAAGAGCAGCAGTCAAATGCTACAAATTCCCGGCTTATACGCATCATTTGTGACAATACGCAGCGCTTAAACAAAATCGTGCAAGATGTTCTGCAGCTTAATCGCAGGGATACTGCTCAAACTGAAACCATCGACACCAATCATTTCATGCAAACTTTTATTGATGATTTTTGTCATACTGAAAAGCTTGATCCCGAGATTTTCAGACTTGAGCTATCTGGATCATATATTGTCAGCTTCGACAGCACGCACTTAAATCAGATTTTATGGAATTTATGTCGCAATGCATGGCGCCATAGCCGCCAACAAAAGGGCAGTATTTGTATCAAGTTCACTGAGGATAAAAACGAAAGCAACGTATGTCTGGATATACTTGATGACGGTTCAGGTGTTCCGTCTCAACAGCTTAAACAATTGTTCGAACCATTTTTTACCACGGCAACAAGTGGCACAGGCTTAGGTTTATATATTGCCCGTGAAATGTGTGAAACCAACCACGCTTCACTCGAATATATCGAAAATTCAACTGGCGGACACTTCAGAATTATTTGCAAAAAAAATTCAATCCATGTACACCACTGATAACAAAGTCGCATCCTCTCGCGATAACCATACCTCTCCACATGTACTGATCGTTGATGACGAGCCTGATATTATTGAATTGCTCGAATTGACCTTAGCACGTATGGGAATGCATGTTGTCAGCGCCATGAATATCAATGATGCCAAACAATCATTGCAATCCAATCAGTTTCAATTATGCCTTACCGACATGCATTTGCCCGATGGCAACGGACTTGATCTGGTCAAATACATCGTCAACCACTGTGCCGACTTACCGGTCGCAGTCATTACCGCCTATGGCACAACAGAAAATGCCGTAGCAGCACTTAAAGCTGGCGCTTTTGATTATCTGGCTAAACCTGTATCACTGAAACAATTACGTTCTCTGGTTAAATCCGCGCTAAGCTTGCCACCAATAATACAAGCTGAAAACGAAACTGAAATAACAACGCCCAGCAAAACAACACAACGCACCTTGCTTGGCGAATCACCACCCATGTGTCAATTACGCGCGACGATTGAAAAACTCTCGCGTAGCCAGGCCGCCGTGTATGTCAGTGGTGAGTCGGGTAGCGGTAAAGAGCTAGCTACTAGAATGATTCACGAAAGAAGTGCGCGTCGTGAACAAGCCTTTGTTCCAGTTAATTGTGGCGCAATTCCAGACAATCTGATGGAAAGTGAATTCTTTGGCTATAAAAAAGGTGCTTTTACCGGCGCGGACAAAGATCAAAATGGCTTCTTTCAGGCCGCCGACGGTGGCACGTTGTTTCTTGATGAAGTGGCTGATTTACCGTTAACCATGCAGGTTAAATTACTCAGGGTCATACAGGAAAAAAAGGTCAGAAGAATTGGCGACACACAGGAAGAACAAGTAGATGTGCGCATCATTAGTGCCTCACATAAAAAACTCAATGCTTGCGTAGCAGAGGGACAATTCCGCCAAGATCTCTATTATCGCCTGAATGTGATCGAATTGAACATGCCACCACTGCGTGATATGCAAGAAGACATTCCACTCATCGCTGAAACAATACTCACCCGACTTTGTGAGGAAATGGGC
Source organism: Nitrosomonas sp. (assembly GCA_021774075.1). Taxonomy (GTDB): domain Bacteria; phylum Pseudomonadota; class Gammaproteobacteria; order Burkholderiales; family Nitrosomonadaceae; genus Nitrosomonas. The sequence continues at coordinate 22,760 of JAJFJK010000134.1, forward strand.
AGACCAAGCTGCAACCTCAAGAAAGATGCCATGACAGCACTCACCCAATACGATTTCCCGGGCAACGTCAGAGAATTGGAAAACATTCTGGAACGTACATTGGCACTGTGTTCAGACGAAAAAATAGGCAGGCATGAATTGCAGTTAATCCCTAAGGAAACCCTGCAAAATACTGTCGACGACGCAATACAAGTCGTATCCAGCCAAGGGCTACCCTTACAAGATTATCTTGATCGGCTGGAAAAAGAATCAATCGTCAATGCATTAGAACAAAGCAAGTATAACCGCACCGCAGCAGCCAAAACATTAGGCATCACAGTCCGTTCCATGCGCTACCGCATGGAAAGACTGGGACTCAATGAAAAAAAATAAGGGCACTTCTAAAAATCCAGATTTCATCCCAACTGCTGCGTTGCGGAAAAAATTTCTTGCTGACATATCAACCATATGCTGCGCTGCAAAATTTTTTCCGCGCCTTGCATTTGGGCGAACTCTGAATTTTTAGAAGCGCCCATAATTAATGCAAATACATCAAATTTAGCGTAGGCGATGACTTACCCACAATGCCGCAGCAAAAAGCAACACCGCCCCACCTTGATGCGAAGCAGCTAATGGAATGGGTACAACATATAATAATGTTGCAATGCCAAGGCTGATCTGTATTGCCAACATCAGCAGAAATAAATGACAGGCCAGACGTGTTGTAGCTGACAAGTTGGCTTTCATCGCTTTAAACCAAAATAAAGGCACCGAGAAAGCTAATATCCAGGCAATCAACCGGTGGTCAAACTGCACCGTAGCCATATTATCAAAGAAGTTTCGATACCACGGTTCCAACAGGAATATCTCAGGCGGAATAAAATGCCCATTCATTAACGGAAAGGTATTGTAGGCCAACCCTGCGCGTATGCCCGCCACAAACCCACCAGACAGAACCATAATAAATATGAGCCATGAGAGCCCAATTGAGTAGCGACGCAAGCTTTGTAATTGTTCAGTCTTTTGTTGATGACCACCTTCTGGCGACAACAAATCCAGCGCCACCCAAAACATGAACGCAAATATTATAAATGCCAGGCCTAAATGCGCAGTAAGCCGGTATTGGCTAACATGCGGATCATTCACCAACCCACTCATCACCATATACCAACCCATAAAACCCTGTAACCCCCCTAAAACAAACATACCGGCTAGCTTGATGCCTAACGGTTTATCGATTTGTTTTTTTATCAGGAAATAAACAAACGGAATAAAAAACACCACCCCGATGAGTCGACCCAGCAATCGGTGAAGATATTCCCACCAGAAAATACTTTTAAATTCGTCGACACTCATACCTTTATTGATTTGCTGGTACTGTGGCGACGCACGATATTTTTCCAGCAACTCGTCCCAATCCCCCTGCGTAACAGGCGGCATGGTGCCAATTATTGGCTGCCACTCAACAATAGAAAGACCCGAATCAGTCAATCGTGTAACACCACCAACAACGACCATGGCAAATACCAGGGCGCAACAAATTAATAACCAAACAGCGATAGGTTTCTGCATAACCATTAAAAGAGTAAAATAATTTTGAAGTTAAATTGAATTGATAGCCACTTAATACCTAGATCCTGCAAGTAATCGTGCATATAATGTGTAACAAATTGTTTCATAGAGTGAATCTTATTCTACGTAGAATACTTATTGATATTCCCAAAGAATAAGATTTGCTATATGGAGCAATCTGTTGTGCAGTATGTGTGCGATTACTTGCAGGATCTAGGTAATACATTATTTGTCACGCATTAAGCGTTGCTTATCTCGTTCCCATTCTTTTTGTTTTTCAGACTCACGTTTATCATGTTGTTTCTTACCTTTCGCCAGCCCGATTTCCAACTTGATTCTGCCTGCTTTATAATGCAAATCTAATGGAACAATCGTAAAGCCTGCACGCTCAGCCTTACCGATAAGTCGGTTTATCTCCTCGGCATGCAACAATAATTTACGTGTCCGTATAGGATCAGGATCGATATGCGTCGATGCTGTTTTCAGCGGACTAATATGACAACCAATGAGGTATAATTCACCGTTACGGATGATAACATAGGCTTCTTTTAATTGAACTCGCCCGGCACGGATGGCTTTGACTTCCCAACCTTCGAGTACCAACCCAGTTTCATATCTATCCTCGATAAAATAATCGTGAAAGGCTTTCTTATTCTGGATAATACTCATAAGGGCAGGCAAGTTTTTAATTAATGTTTTAATATTTCGCGTATTTTATCAGTTTTTCAGCGTGACCTCATTGAAGCGAGGTGATTTAGTTTATGGCAGAAATAGAAAAATCAGTTTTAGTAGAATACTCCGCCAGCCAGATGTTCGCGTTGGTTGATGCGGTGGAAGATTACCCAGATTTCCTGCCGTGGTGTGGCGGTACGTCTGTAGACCATCAAAACGAAGCAATTACCCATGCAACCGTCAACATTAACTATCATCATGTTAAACACAGCTTCACAACAGAAAACAAACGCCAGCCCCCTGACCTGATTGAAATGACCCTGTTGGACGGCCCCTTTGAACACCTGGACGGCCACTGGCGTTTTATTCCACTATCTGACGAAGCCTGCAAAATAGAATTTCGCCTGCATTACACCTTTTCGCACAAAATATTAGAAAAACTGGTCGGGCCGGTATTCCATATGATTGCCAATAGCTTTGTGGAATCTTTCATTGAACGTGCGGATGACGTGTATCGTGATTCATGACAACGCTTATTGACATTGAAGTTGCCTATGCACTACCCAACCAGCAAATTTTAAAACAACTGCGCGTACCTACTGGTACAACTGTGGAACAAGCAATAAAATTATCGAAACTCATTGATGAATTTCCTGAAATAGGCCTGTCAAAAAACAAACTCGGCATCTTCAGCAAATTTACGCAGCGTGAAACCATAGTACACCCTCAGGACCGGATCGAAATCTATCGACCACTTATCATAGATCCCAAAGAAGCCAGACGAATACGCGCAAGAACAAAAAATACCCGTAAAAACATTTAAAAACAGGGTAATGAACTATGGAGACAAAATGAGTGACAAGACAATGTTCATGCTAATATTTATTGTATCTACTGCATTATTATTGTATGTGGAAGCTACAGATGATGAAAACAGCAATGAATCCTTGCCTGAATGCCAGGAAAACAATGACCCATACATGACAACTGAAAATTGCATACAACCTGCTCAAGAAGAAATCAGATCAGGTTATTAAATAAAAATCATTTGGTGAGGCTGTGATTAAATCACTTATTACTGTACTGAACTACAAAAAACCCTTATTCCACAGGTTTCTTATATATTTAGTTCCGCCAGCATGCTTCTATTGTGTTGTGAGAAAAGGAACCGTTATCTCCGTTACCTCAGTTATAGAAACACAAATCGTAGCAAAATTATTTGTAGAAGATAATCCTGGCTCACCGATTTCCCAGACAAGATTAAACCGCTGACTACTTAACATTTCATCAAACGACTCTTGATGAGTTTCGGTCTCCAATCTTAAGCCATACCCTACCCATACTTCACCGTCACCAACGAACGCACTAACATCAATCGGATAACGAGAGATTCTTGTCGGTATGATCGGCTGGAGCCTGAGAACTGGGTTAAATGCAGGGATAAAAGCAGTAGGTGAAAAAGCATTTGTAATATCATGCTTGGACCAGATTGAATCACCATTCAGCCACAGTACATCCGGCTGACTTTTGAGACGAAAGCCAACAAACACATCTCCTGTTTTGAAATGATCTTCCTGTGTGATACTAGCAAGTAATGGTCCAACATAACCTTGTCGAATTCATTGGGCTTAGCATGTAGGGAAGTTTGTAAAAAGCATAGTTCACCAGGCTCTGACAACTGGGTCTTAACCTCGACATCTGCATAAATTTGTGTTGCACCCAATAGGAAAAACGCCAGCAAGAATCTTAGAACTAATAGTTTCATGGTAATGTATACAAGTATCCATTTAATGTGGAAGCACTGAACAAAACATATAGCGTATTTTGTTCGGGCTCGGCTTGCAATTCTCGCTATCCGTATAGCAACTCAGAAATTACTTTATAAGCCCTTTAAGAACTGGGGCGTATTCAGATGATAAATACTCATGCTGCCTGCGAATAGGAGGGCATACTTAGCGTATTGGTGCAGGAAGACTGCTCAGATGCTAAACGCATTACACTGGTTATGGACAACCTGAATATTCATACAGGCACATCGTTGTATAAAGCATTTGCCCCTGAGGTCGCGTGAGCTTGGTTGAACAAGTTGGCGTCGTTTATATCCAGAAGCATGGGAGTTGGCTTCAAATGGTTGAAAAGGATTCTGATTGAACTAACGGAGTCAAAATGAAAATATTGCTACTGTTTTTTCTTGTTACAAGTTATATGCAGATAACATCAGCCTTTGCGTCAGACCCATGTACTAATGATCCTGCTTGCTTTAAAGTTGACAATACCCAGTTTGATAATCCATATCACTTTATTTTTGTAGGGGCTTATCCTTCCGATGAGTTGTTAATGTATCCTTTATTGAAAGATCATTGCTCTGAAACAAACAATTACTGTGCAATGATAATCGCTACACACGGAGAATCTGAATGTGAGTTTAGTACAGGTGAAGTCTGTGGAAATATTCGTGCTACGGAGCTGCAAGAATCAGCAAAATATTTAAATACAGACCTATGGCATTATGATTTACCTAGTGGTAATGAAATTTCACCAAATTCTATTTCGGCTATCAGAGATACATATAACAATATAGCGCAAGTGAGTGGTTTTATAGATGTATCAGATTACTTTAAATATATCCTTCAAGAATTACAGTTTTCGAATACAAAACCACTTGTTGTTATTAGTTTGCATCCCTTTCAAGGATCAATCAACCATCCGGAAGATAAAATAGTAAAGGTTTTAGACGAATTCATTTCCAGTGCAGTAGAGCAGTTGCAAGAAAATAACATAAATATAGCTCATTACTACGCTGATTCACAATTAGAAAATGACCAGCTTCCATTTATCAGTAGGCATGATGATTTTTTTATTGAATGTAGAAAAGGTAACGCACATTTACTTAGAACCAATACTCATTTAACCAATTATGAGATTTTTGAACAGGGTTACTATGATATTTATCCTTCTCAGACATTTCACTTGGGCGAGGTAAGCAACAATACTGGTGATTATGAGTTTTGCTTTGACAACACGATTCAATATTTCAACACTGCTCGCCCAGAAAAACTCATGGGCTTTTCTGTAACGGAACCCAACCAACTAAATGATATAAAGAGTTTTTCAAATGCCTTTTCTTTTACCCCACTACAGCCATCTGATATTACGGATTACCTCAATCAAAATGCAAACAAACTATTGCCCATTATTGAAATAGGTCGATTCTTCTTTGACGAAACGCTACAGATATTTAATTACTCGGATGTTGCACCTATTGTTCAAGCAATCGAAGCTTCTTCCCACCATGGTCCTATTTTGTTTCTAATTGATGAGCCCCTGTGGCATATACGCTTTGGGTGTTTAAAAGGAATTAGTACAGCTTGTGAAGAAATTAATAATGATTATTCCAATACACTATCAATATTTAAAAAAACAGGACGCGATTTAAGGAAAGCTTTGCCAGAAGCTGGAATGATTCATATTGAAGCCTTTGCGGAATTAAATTATCAAAAAGCTACAAACCCATCCGGCACTATTATTCTGCTTGATGATGTTGAATATTTAGGATTTGACTGCTATGGCGCATTTGATAACTGTGGCGTTATCGATATCTCAGAAGCTTTTGTCGAAGCAAATGTCAGCGAGATTGCAAGTGAATTCAGAAACGACTATTTTAGCGCAACGTCTTTATTCAAAATAACGGATCCGGATATTAAAGACGCTATATTTACTGCAGGAGTGTCCCAAGCTTTAGCGCCCGGAGATGTTTTAGGGATTATTTGCGACAGAATAGATAGTCTTTGTGTAACTGTCAGCCTTGCCAGTCTTCCTTCCAGACCACAGACTACATACATTGAATGGGTTTTGGAACTAATACAGTCGTTAGAAGCGCGTAACTCCATAGGCAGAAAGGCATTCCTTGTTGCTGGCGCATTCCAGGATTTTAATTCCTTCTCGTCTGAAACAAAAGCGATCGATCAAATCAATGCGTTTGTACAAACCTTGGATTCCTCAACTATTTTTGGCGGCCTGGGCGGCTTTGTCTGGGGAGACATCCAAGAGAGTTTCTTCCCTTTTATTGGCGGACGTTCCTTGTCGAGTGTGCGATCTGTAGTTGCTGATGCATTTCGTGCAAGAATACTTGAAAATACCATACTCGAATTGCCGCCTAGCATGAGTCTTGTCGGTGCAATTGGAAAACGGGGAGGTTTTAATAAAGTGCCAACAAATGGTGCAACACAAGGCGAGCTTTATTTTCAAAATGCTGGCATGGACTCATGTTCAATAACTGTTAGTAACGAGCCAAGCCAAATAATGAAATTAGACCAGCTGAATTATATTGCGATTCCAGACTTAATAACACCGCTAGATGTCGAAGCAGAATGTTTCAAGGAAAATCAATCATTTGTAAAAACACTCCAATTTATCAATTAGATAATAATTCCTTCTTCAATATTTGTTTGCGCTCATTTTCTTCTATCAGAGGTAATACCGTCTTCATTCCCTACCAACCCATAGATTTCTGCGCAGACCATCACAGAGCAGACGCCTCTTCTTCTAAAACACACCTCAACACGACAATCGGCGGATGATGCGGCATTCACAGATAGTCGATGGATTGTTCGTTGGCGGAATGATTAACGTTTACTGAACATCAATTGTCCCAGACCATTGTTGATTCTGCCCGCCATGACAGGGCCATTGAAGAATGGTAATACCATCCACGGATGACACACCTGGCACATCAATACATAGACCGCTATGCACAGCAACAATCGTGGATGGGGAGCCCATGATTCGAAACTGTTGATGATCTTCAGTTGTACAAGTGTTTTGCTGTAGATGTGCGCCACTGTTTGTGGAAGTTCCTGCAACCTCAAGGCACTGACCGCTATGGCCGGCCTTAAGCTGGAAGATATCTGGCCCCATTGAGACAAGCTCAAACTGTTGATCCGCTTTGCCATCACAACTACCTTGCACGGCAGCCGCACCAGAATTTTGTGAGCCGTTCAAGATTTCCAGACATTTGTTACTGTGCGCCACCTTTAATGCGGTGATTGTCCCTGTTGACTGACTTGAAGATGCTGCTAGCGCCTCGCTTGTGGAATTTGCACTCTGCAATTGATCAGGATTTGTGGAACTCGCTCCTGACGCAGCTTGAGCCATGATCGGTCTTACTTGTGTCCATCCTATCATGAAGAAAATAGTCAACCCGAATAATATTATCCAGGTCTTTAGGTCAATTTTTGGCATAAATCACGTCTCCTACTAATGTGAAGCTATGGTTATAGTTTGTTGAAAAGAATTCTTGTTTCGATTTATTTGAATTAATTGTATTTTTGTATTTTTGTATTTTTAAGTAAAGGTCACAGCGCGTACCGCGACATATTATGAAAAGTGAATGCAATATCTGTGCCAATTTGAATTTAATGCTATTAAACATTGATCTAGGTGAACTTCAATTAGAAATTGAAGCTATATTGTTGTCAGTTATTGACAAAACCCCATCTTTATAATTTAACAATATGTTTTATATGCGTTTATTTTGTCTCAGAAAAGAGACGGGTAGATGGAGAGCAGATTTCTACTGTTAATTTTTTATAAATCAGTTAGCATATATCACGCCGTTCAGGAAACATGCGTGCATTCATACAGCATGAAGGGCGCTTCTAAAAATTCAGAGTTCGCCCAAATGCAAGGCGCAGAAAAAATTTTGCAGCGCAGTATATATTTGATATGACAGTAATAAATTTTTTCTGTAACACAGCAGTTGGGATGAAATCTGGATTTTTAGAAATGCCCTGAATTAAATACGCAATAATAACGTAACTGTTTTGCACGAAATTGGAATCCGTATCATTCATACAGAGAGGATTAAATTTTATGTCAGCGAATGAGTCCGTTAAATCCCCACAATATAATGAGCAGGTTATTCCTTTCAAAGCAGGTGATGGAAGAGACCTAAATCTAATTCATGTTCAAGGCAACACACCGCCGGATAAAGGGCCAGTCATTTTGGTGCATGGTGCGGGTGTACGCGCCAATATCTTTCGCGCACCTGTTGAAGTCGATTTTGTTGATGCGCTGATTGCCGCTGGTTATGATGTCTGGCTAGAAAACTGGCGTGCCAGCATAGACTTTGCACCTAATTTGTGGACTTTGGATCAAGCCGCGCTTTATGATCACCCTGCTGCAGTAAAAACCATACTTGCCGAGACGGGTACGGATAAACTTAAAGCAGTAATTCACTGCCAAGGCTCCACCAGTTTTACCATGTCTGCCATGGCTGGCCTGATTCCTGAAGTGACCACCATTGTTAGTAATGCGGTTTCGCTACATACCGACGTGCCAAAATGGTCGGCAACCAAGCTCACTTATTTATTGCCTTTTGTTAAATTATTAACCAAGTATCTCAATCCGCACTGGGGCGTTGAAGCACCAAATTTAAGCGCCAAACTCATCACACTCCTGGTTAATCTGACACATCACGAATGCAATAATGCCGTGTGCAAACAAGTGAGTTTCACGTATGGCAGTGGCTTCCCTGCGCTATGGAGCCATGAGAATCTGAATGATGAAACGCATGAATGGCTAAAAGAAGAATTCGCAGAAGTGCCGCTGCGTTTTTTTGAGCAAATTGTACGTTGTATCAAGCACGGCAGTCTGGTGACTGTGGAAGGTTTTAAAGAACTGGCAAGCGATTTTGCCAAGGAAGGCCCAAAAACGGATGCCCGTTTTGCGTTTTTTGCCGGGCGGGATAATCTGTGTTTCTTGCCCACCGGACAGGAAAAATCATACGAATATTTTTCCGCCTTGCGCAAAAATTACCATACGCTGCATTTACTGCCCAATTATGGGCATCTGGACGTTTTTATGGGAAAAAATTCCCGTAACGATACGTATCCACTTCTCATCGCTGAACTTGATAAAAAATAATCCCGAACATTCCTGCTAATGGAGAATATTTATGTTATTTACACCCAGAAGAATCAAGGACTATACTGATAAGTACGCACTGGTTGATGGCATTCCATTTAAACTGCCGGTAGGTGCTGTCAATTCACCGGCATTAATGGCTGTCTTTCCAATTAATCTCGAAAAAGCTAAGGCGTTTTTACCCAAAAATGTGCAGCCCTTTTGTTTATGGAAACAAGGTCTATTAATTGTAACCGTCATTGATTATCGTGAAACGCCGATTGGCAAATATATTGAATACAGCATCGGTATTGCCTGCACGCACGGCAGCAAGCCTGCGCCAAGGCTGATACCGGGTATTTTTGCGAGCATTTTCAAAACCGGACAATATGTTATCGAACTGCCGGTTTCGTCAGAAGTCTCTGTTAAAGGCGGCAAAGGGATTTGGGGCATGCCCAAACACCAGGGACAACTGGACTTTAAAATTACGGATGACAAAGTCAGCAGCCAATATGATCTGGATGGCCAACTTGTGGCGTATGTGGAAATCAAGAAACCAAAATTCAATTTTATTCCGCTAAAAATCCGTGCATCTAATTACTGCTCGTTTCGCGGCATGCTGATGAAATCCGATATTCTGCTGAATAATCGTTTTGGCATCTGCTTGTTTGGCAAAAATAAAGCGCGTTTTGTCATTGGTGACCATCCACGTTTACAGGCATTAAAAGAACTGGAAATAGGTGAAGCTATTGCAGCCATCTACCTGCCAAGTATTCATGGCATTCTGGATGACCATGTTGAAAGCTGGTTCCTGACTTATGATCAATTACCCGAAAAAGCACCGGAGGGTATGGAATCTGTTATTGATTTGGGATTAAGTGAAGAATGGCTGGCGCCCCCACAGGCCCCTATTCCACCCGACCAGCCAGCGCAAACATCAGTTCCACCTGCCCAAACACAGACCGCGACACAAACTGCTGCACCACAACCTAACCAAGCGGAAGAAACTCCAGCGCAACCCGAGCAGCCAGCAACGGAAGAATCAATACCACCCAAGGAAGCGCCAAGTACTACTGAATCAAAACCATAATTTACAGGGCGCTTCTAAAAATTCAGAGTTCGCTCAAATGCAAGGCGCAGAAAAAGTTTTGTAGCGCAGCAACTATTTGATATAACAGCAATTAATTTTTTCTGTAACACAGCAGTTGGGATGAAATCTGGGGTTTAAGAAGTACCCCTCAGAAATAAAGGTATTTAATGACAACGCTAACAAACATTCCACAAGCCACAACAACTGAAGATGGATCCACCGTTAAAAGAGCACTAATTTTACCGGGCGGTGGATTACGCTTATCTTATGCTGCTGGTGCGATCTCTGAGATTTTTGCACATGACATTGACTTTCAAATTATGGATGGCACATCCGGCGGGTCATTAAATCTCGCTATGCTGCTATCCGGTTTGCCTATCGATGAAATCTGCGAGCGTTGGCGCACTCTCAATATGATGGACACCATTTCATTGCGTTCTCTAAAGGATTGCATGAACGAGCCACACTTTGTCGCTGCTGGTAGCGCGGAAGCATTTCGCAAAAAGGTTTTTCCACATCTGGGGATTGACGTCGCACGCATTAAAGAAGCAGAAGGTGTGCAGGCTACATTCAACGTGTGTAATTTCAGTACTAAAATGAATGAAGTGATCAGGCATCAGGATATTACTGAAGATTTCCTCATCGCAGGAATATCATTACCCGGCACATTGCCGCCTGTGCATATCAACGGGACCACTTATCTGGATTCCGGTTTTATTCAGGATGCCAATTTATTAGACCCAATTAAGAAAGGTGCCAATGAATTATGGCTGATCTGGATAATGGGCAATCTCCCTCAATACCGCAGTGGCTTATTGAATCTTTATGTTCAAATGCTGGAAATGAGTGCCAATGGCGCATTAAATAAAGAAATCCTGCAAATTGAGGAAATCAATCAAAGAATTCTCAACGGTGAAACAGTCTACGGGCATACCCAGCCGATTAAATTGCATCTCATTAAACCGGCACACCCGCTGCCACTTGATTCAGCCTTATATACCGGTCAAATCACACATACCCGACTGATAGAAATGGGACGCGCTGATGCAAAAAATTATTTTGAACAACGCCAACCACAGGGTGTCCTCCTTAAACCAAGTACGCTTAAAATGACAAAACAAAGTCCTGGTATTTTCTTTAAAGAAACCATGGCTGGCGGCTTTTGGCTCAACACCACAGACCCCAAAGAAGGCAGAAAAACCGGTAACCGCGCGGGGACTGAATTAGCCATGCACGCTGAAGTCAATATTGATGATATTGATAAATTCATTGATCAACCCGACCACCCCGGGCATTTAATAGGCAGTATTGATTTTCAGCCGTTGGGGTTCGGTATAAAAGCTTATAACGGTGTGTTTAATCTGTTTAACCCAACGGATAATCCGGATATGAAATTAATGATTTATGAGTTGGCTTTTGTTCATAATAATGAAGATTATTATCTAGCCGGGAAAAAAGAAGTGCATGACGGACCATTTTTTGATCTATGGGATGACACCACAACGCTTTACACGCAGCTGTATAAAGGCAAGGATAAATCCGGCGAGGTCATTGGCGCAGGCATTCTGACTTTGGGCGTTAAAGACTTAATCAAACTCGTATCGACCATAGAAGTCACCAACAAACAATTGGAAACCGACACAGTCGCTACAGTCAGCAAATTTGGAAAATTCTTCATCGGTGAACTTTGGGACACCTATGTTATGCATATCAACTAATGCATATGGGTTCACACGTGATCTAACACTTTTGGACTTAAAGTACGGTTAAATCGTACGGTCGGCATTTTAAGGTTGACCAGCCGTTCACTGGAAACTGGTGACCGGCTGTTGTTGGCCGACTCCTGTCATTCGTAAGAATAATTCCCTAGTATTTTAGTCTGCGATCAATGGGGTCACCCATTAGTTCCAGGGAGGTGGTTCCTCCCCCGGTTTTGCATACTCTCATTTATGGTCAGCGCATTTAACGACATAGACCGAGACTATGTTAGACTCCTTTTGGTATCGTGCAGATAGGTCTTTCTGCACATACGCTTACATTTAAGTAATGAGAGACATAATTCTGTGCTCTGGTCATCGCTTAAATTAAAATTTTATGGGTATTAAAATAAACATGAAAACTATTACGTTATTTGCAAGCATCTTAATCATGGCTATCTTCTCGTCTAGCGCATTGGCGACATCAAGTCATTTGGATCAAGCAATTCAGCATGCTCAAGCTGCGGTTAAATCAGACGACGCAGAAACTGTCGCCCAACATGCCAGGATGTCGAAAAATCACGCAAATGCCGCAAAAAGCGACAATGATCGTGCAACCAACCGCACACATCTGGATCAGGGCATTGAGTCATTAAATGTTGCTGTTAGCGAAGGGAAGGATGGAAATACTGAAGCCGCCCAGCAAGCTGCGACAGATGCTATACAACATTTTAAGCAAGCTACACTACACACTAACTACTAACCCAAATACCTTTGGTATTGTAAAAAATGGTGGACAGGAGTCCACTGTTTTTTATTTTCTATCTCCTGTGAATTGAAACACGGTGCAATGCCATTTGGATAAATTGACTGGCCATTTCTGGCTGGAATCAGACATTCCAATACTGACAACTTTCAGTTCAGGAAAACACGATAACCAAAGAATATTACTCTAAGTCTGAAATCTTCATTCCTTCCCCAACCTAAACCACAGCGTGGTAGGGCGGATAAGAGAAGCGCCATCCGCCAATTTAATAATTGCCATGCTTCCATTAATCTTCCTTCACCAGAACCTGAAATATATAATTTGATCTGGTCGAAAAATAGATATTTATTGAATTTACCATGCGGTGGATGACGCAAGCTTATCCACCCTACCGCACTGGTGCAATATTCAGGCTAGCGTTAGATAGGTGTCACCTTATTTGCGCATGGCCCTTTCTGGCCTTGCCCAACTTCAAACTCTACTTGCTGACCATCACTGAGCGTTGCATAACCACCGCCAGCTTGGATTTCAGAATGATGGACAAACAAATCCTTGCCACCATCATCTGGGGTTATGAAACCAAAACCTTTATCCGCGTTGAACCACTTTACTGTACCTGTACTCATATCTAACTTTTCCTCACTAAACGTAAATTGTATAACCTTGGGTGATTGCCTGTCCAGGTTAACATGATCAGTGCTTAATTTACCACGCTTTTTGTTTCTTGTTAACGCTTCTTGTGAGCGCTGCACCCTAAAATATCAAGTTGAAGGAGTACTAACGCAGCAACATCGTCGGAATCGTGGCTGAGCGTAACAGGTCAGCTGTCTTGCTACCGAACAACAGACTGCGTAGCGGCGAGTGAGCATAGGCTCCCATGATGAGCATGTCGATATTCTGTTCCCGAACGGTTTTGGCGATAATTCTCTCTGCATCGCCGGGGATCAGCGAAGTGGGCACTTCAAAATCAGCTGCCTCCAATGTTGTTTTGGCCCATTGAAGCTGCTTGGGGGCTTCTTTGCTTTCTTTTCCAGACATTAGCAAATGGATAGGTAAACCACGAAACAATTGGCTTGCTGCAACCATCCTCACGCCGCGCCGGGTGACGATGCTGCCATCGAAGGCAATCATAATCCGGCGCGGCTCCTTGAATCCTTCGGTAACGGTCAGTATGGGTTTGTGTAAGGCGCGCACAACCCGCTCAATATTGCGCCCCAAGTCTCGCTGCGTCATTTCTGCTGACTCACCGCGCCGACCGAGCACGAACAGACGCACGCCTTTTTCTTGCTCGACCAGTGTTTCTTCCAGTGTTCCGTGGCGTTGCCGTATGTCAGGAAATTCAACCCCTGCTTCCTTGGCGCGTTCGCACAGCCGGTTAAGGAAGATACGTCCTTGCTCGCGTGCCGCCTTGCTACGCGACTCGTCTTCATTGGAGAGCTCGGCCAGCAGTGTTTCTTGGGCATCAACACCAATAGCACCACTGTGGTCGCTACTGGTTGAAATTTCGGTATGTCGATCAATAATATGCAGAAATTCCAGTGGAGAATTCATGCGTTGTGCTGCCCAAGCCGCGTAATCTGCAACGTAATCAGCAAAATGTGATTGATCAACGCAGGCCATTACTTTGTTAACTATTCTCATGTGGTTATATCCTTAGTGGCCCATCAGTTTCTCGACAGCATCCGGTTTGTCATGCACGGCAAAATTATCCACCATGGTAGCACTGGCTTCATTAAGGCCGATTACCTCGACCTCAGCACCTTCACGGCGGAATTTTACGACCACTTTATCAAGCGCGCTCACTGCCGTGACATCCCAAAAATGAGCGCGACTCACGTCGATATGTACTTTCTCAATTACTTCTTTGAAATCGAAGGAGCCGACGAAGCGGTCTGCAGAAGCAAAGAACACTTGACCGATGACACGGTAAGAACGGACGCGTCCTTCGTCCTCAGACTTCGAGCCAACGTGTAGAACCATTCCGACTTTATGGGCGAAGAAGAAACCGGAAAGCAGCACGCCGACCAACACGCCTTTGGCGAGATCATGCGTTGCTACGACAACAACTACCGTGGCGATCATCACCACATTAGAGCTTCTTGGGTGATCACGCAAATTACGAAACGAGGCCCAATTGAAAGTGCCAATGGACACCATAATCATCACGGCG
>JAJFJK010000135.1 GCA_021774075.1 Nitrosomonas sp.
TCCTCAATCCTTGTTCCGTTAATAATTGCCTGAACAATCAAGGCATAGACAACATGATAACTGATGAAAGCCGGATCATTGTACCAAAGACGGGAAAGCTGATAGGCCTTTTCAGCCAATAGGTAAGGGTTTCTATAAAGACCTGCAAGCACAACTGCATACTGACCCGCGTCGGAGGTAGATGTTCCGCTACCCATTTCGGGAGCCTGCCATGCAATCCCCTTTTTCCTGGCGTTCCATGCCTCTCTTACTGCACGGTCTGTGAACCTACCTGATAAAGCAGATCCATCTATATTTTTAAAAAAATTATCTACACGGAATGTATAATCTTCGACATCGAACTCTCCCTTTTCAGCGACAGATTCAAGCAAAATCTGCATGAGCTGGCCGGTCTGAGAATTATATCCTGCCCTTACGCCCATATCATATCTGTGCTTGTGAATATAGGACATGTCAGTGCTTGAATAGGGGTTCGGATCCACATAATCATCTACCCAAATACCATAATCTTTCCAGAGATCATTAAAATCATAATACCAGTGGCAACCCATTCCCAGTGCATCACCTACAAAACATCCCATTATTGAACCGACAACACGGTCATGAATGGGAACATCCTCAGGATAAGTTATTTCGATACTGCTTTTCTCCCACGATTGCAAAATTGCCTGATAATTGTTCTTCATTTGACCTTCCATATTTTGGCGAAAAATTTTTTCTGATTAAGGATCAGCGCTTGCCTGTATAAGTCCCAACACACTATTTTTCAAAACCGGAGAACGTCACCCCTGATAGCCGTGCCATATCGTAATTCCAGGTTGCCAGATCATGCTTATTAAATTGATTTAGGTGAGAATGACCACAGGCTCTTGCCATCACATGCATTAATTCAACCGATGCCTGCAAGAAATTAGAAAGTTGTTGGGAAGATTTGTCGATATTTAATCGTCGTCTAAGATCTTCTTTCTGCGTGGCAATGCCAGAAGGACAATTATTTGTGTGACACATTCTTGCCGCAACACAACCAATTGCTTGCAACGCGCTATTGGATAGAGCAATACCATCTGCCCCCAATGCAAGTGCTTTAACAAAATCGATAGGCAGACGCAGGCCTCCCGTGATAATTAATGTAACGCGACCGCTTGCGCCTTGCTCATCCAGAAAACGCCTAGCTCGTGCCAAGGCTGGAATGGTAGGGACACTGATATGATTCCTGAACATTTCTGGCGCAGCACCTGTACCGCCGCCTCTTCCATCGAGAATAATATAGTCTGCACTTGCATCCAGTGCGAACTGCATGTCTTCTTCGATATGATTTGCACTTAATTTGAATCCTATGGGTATACCGCCGGATATTTCGCGAACACGATCAGCAAACTTTTTAAAGTCATCCACTGTGACCAGATCTTTAAAAGTTGGTGGTGAAATGGCTGGTTGTCCTTCTGCTATACCTCTAACCGTGGAAATCTTTCCTTTATTTTTATGCCCAGGCAGGTGTCCACCTGTTCCAGTTTTCGCACCTTGTCCGCCCTTGAAATGAAATGCTTCCACTTTCGTTAATAGCTCTTCTTTGAAACCAAACTCAGCACTGGCCAGTTCATAGAAATAGCGCGAATTATTTTGTTGTTCTTCTGGCAACATGCCACCTTCGCCAGAACAGATTCCTGTGCCTGCCATTTCTGCACCCCTTGCTAATGCAATCTTGGCTTCTTCAGACAAAGCGCCAAAGCTCATATCAGAAACAAACAAGGGTGTTTTTAATATTAATGGTTTTTTCGCTTCTGGCCCAATGACTAGTTCCGTGCCTACCACTTGATCCTCCATCAACGGTTTTGTTGCCATTTGAGCTGCCATGATCTGTAAATCGTCCCAATGGGGTAATTCATTGCGCGGTACACCCATGGATGTCATCGGCCCATGATGTCCCAGCTTACTTAAACCTTCGCGGGCAAGTTGGTGTATGAAGGCAACCGTGGGTTCTTCTGGTGTAGGTGTGGCAATAGGCGCGCCACCGGTATTCTTATCAATACCTGGACCTTCCTTGCCGACCTGTTCAGCAGAGAATTTTTTATGCGTGCAATCACAAAAAGGTGCATTGTTGGTATGTTTACATTGACACAAATACGCTTTTTCATTTTTGTCCGCAGTAAATGCTTTGGGTGTGAATGAAGTTCCCTTATGAGAACCATCACAAAATGGCTGATTATTTGAACGACCACAGGTGCAAAAATAATATTCTTTACCTGTCTTGAGTTCAACGGCAATGGGCTTGATGCCGGCGATAATAGCTTTACTCATACAGACTTCCCCTTTGGGTTGGTAACGGTAGCAAACAGTGGCGGGCCGATGAAAAACCCGTCATTTAAAACAGAACTTTATAAGGACTGGTGGCTTCCATCACAATGCGGTTGATTATTTGTGCGTTTGCAACCACATAGATACGCATTACCCGTTTTGTCTGAGGTATAAGCTACGGGTAGAAAGCTTGTGCCTTGGTGAGAACCATCGCAAAATGGTTGGCTCTTACTTCGGCCACAGGCACACCAGTGATAGGTTTCTCCTTCGACCACTTCTACCTGACAAGGTGTTTTTTGTGCAATAACGGCTTCTTTACTCATGCTTGTTCTCCTTCTTTTGTGGTTGGGTTAATTAATTACGGTTGATATTGTTGTTGATCGCGACAATGGGGGGCGTTAAAGTCGAGCACCGGTCCTAAAGGTACGACGCCACTTGGATTGATGCTGGCGTGGCTACCATAGTAATGATTTTTTATATGGCCCATATGAATCGTCTCAGCAACGCCTGGCTGTTGATAAAGATCGCGCGTATACGCCCAAAGGTTTGGGTAATCAACCAGGCGTTTTAAATTACATTTGAAATGCCCGACATATACCGGATCAAAACGAATTAGTGTGGTGAATAAACGCCAGTCTGCTTCGGTGATTTGGTTGCCGGTTAAGTAGCGTTGTGCCGCCAATTTTTGTTCCAGCCAATCCAACGTTTCAAATAACGGGATCACCGCTTCTTCATAGGCTGCCTGTGTGGTGGCAAAGCCTGCTTTATACACACCATTGTTGACCGTGTCATAGATGCGCGTATTCAGTGCCTCAATTTCGTCGCGCAATTTCTCAGGATAATAGTCACCTTCAGCAGCACATAAATTATCAAAGGTACTGTTAAACATGCGTATAATTTCCGCAGATTCATTGGAAACAATCGTGTTGGTTTTTTTATCCCAAAGTACCGGGACGGTAACGCGACCTGAATAGGTGTTGTTTGCTTTTAGATAAATTTCTCGTAAATAGGCTGCATTAAAAACCGGATCGGCAATGACGCCTTCTCCGTCGTTGAAAGTCCAGCCTTCTTGTGCCATATGCCAATGCACAACGGATAGGGAAATCATTTTTCCCAATCCTTTTATCTTGCGAAAAATCAGCGTGCGATTCGCCCAGGGGCAGGCATAAGATACATATAAATGGTATCGTCCCGCTTGCGCTTTAAATTCCGCGCGTCCAGTTGGTCCGGCGGAACCATCTGCTGTGATCCAGTTGCGGAACTGCGCCGCGGAACGTACAAACCGTCCTTGGGTTTCTTCAGTTGGATACCAAATATCTTGCCATTGTCCGTCAATTAATATGCCCATCGTTATTCCTTATTTATAAGCAATTGCCGCACTGGTTGGGCCAGCTAGTTTGATGAATTCAAAACGTTTGAAACCTACCTCGCTACACCATTCACAGAAATCTGCGCCGGTGTAATCGAAGGCATCGCCAAACTCAATCAGCATGTTGAGCGACATTAATAAGCCAAAAGCATTTTCCCGGCGTGCATCGTCGATAATATTTTC
Source organism: Nitrosomonas sp. (assembly GCA_021774075.1). Taxonomy (GTDB): domain Bacteria; phylum Pseudomonadota; class Gammaproteobacteria; order Burkholderiales; family Nitrosomonadaceae; genus Nitrosomonas. The sequence goes on from JAJFJK010000135.1 coordinate 3,848, forward strand.
AATGGCAATGAATGCGCCGCCTTCCGGTAACGCGTCATAAGCCTTTTTGATGAGTAACTTCTTGTCTACCAGATTCCAGTCGTGCAAAATGTTTCCCATTGTAATTACATCAGCCTTAGGAAAATTGTCCTTAAAGAAGTCTCCTGGTACGACCGTAATGCGATCGCTCATACCCGCCGCATCGATATGACGCTGTGCGTGAGGCGCCACTGGTGGTAGGTCGAAGCTGTTGAAAGAGAGGTGCTTATGCCGATCACCAATAGTCCGTGTCAACAAAGCCAGTGCACCACCGATATCGCTAACCGTTTTGTATTTTGAAAAATCAAATTTTTCGGCCAGCCGAATAAAATTTTGCCCCTGAAAACCGCTCATCGCATTTAGGAATTCGCCGAGTGAAGCTTCGTTTGCATATAACGCTTCAAACATTGACTTGCCATGCAGCTTCACTTCATTTTGAGGCTGCCCGGTTTTTAGCGCAGTGCCCAGATCGTTCCAGAATCCAAACAGACGTGAATTGAGCATTTCCGGTAATCCGCCAATATAGGCTGAACTTGTTTTATTAAGGAAAACGCCCGTTTCTGGTGTATTCTTATAGCGTCCTTTTTCACCATCGCCGTCACGTTCGAGAAATTTCAAAGCGACCAGTGCATCAAAGAAATCATAGGTTCCACGTGGGTGAAGCTGGAGTGTTTTACCAAGCTGTTGTGCAGTCATCGACGCGTCACCCAATGCGGTGAAAAGTTCTAGCTCTACGGCTGTAAGCAATACCTTGGAACCCCAAAAAGCCGTTGCCGTTTGCAATATATGTGTTGGATCGAGTTGTTCTTTCATTTTGGTTTCCTAGAATTTATTTTGTTTGAAGTCTTCAAATGCCTGTAATATTTCTGCCTTGGTATTCATGACAAACGGACCGCCACGTGCAACCGGTTCATTTAAAGGATGCGCTGCCGCTAATAAAAATCGCGTTTCTTCATTGGCCGTAACAACCACTTGATCGCCTTTACGTAAGACCCCCATTTGATGATGGCCTATTTTGCGCATTGAGTCACCGACAGATAATTCACCGTTAATGACAAAGATAAACACATTGTCTTCAGCGCCGACAGCCTGCTCAAATTGTTGGCCTTTAGGTAAGAAGACATCCATATAAATCGGATGCACATACGGATTAATCACGGGTCCGGTTGTGCCATTATTGGTCGTCCCGGCGATCACGCGTACTTCAGCACCAGCCTCCAAATGCTCAACGACAATTTTATGTGCCGGAAATTCCTGATAAGCAGGCGCTTGCATCTTTTCACTGGCAGGTAAGTTGATCCACAGTTGAAATCCCTGCAATAAACCGTTCTCTTGCTCAGGCATTTCTGAATGAATGATGCCTTTACCAGCCGTCATCCATTGCACACCACCAGGTTCGATCACGCCTTCATGACCGGCGTTGTCTTTATGTCGCATGCGACCCGCCAATAAATACGTGACCGTTTCAAAACCGCGATGTGGATGGTCAGGAAAGCCGCCGATGTAATCCTGCGCTTGATCGGTTTCAAATGCATCCAACAATAAAAACGGGTCAAGCATATTCAGTTCAGGGGTGCCAATAATACGCGTCATCTTTACACCATTACCGTCGGAAACCGGCTGACCCGAGGTTAATGTTTGTAATTCTCTTGTAACGAGTTTCACCTTGATTGATGTTTGCATCATGATTTCCTCAGTCTTGTTTTCTAAAAGAAAATAAATTCATTTAAGATTTTGAACAGATTTTATCTGTTGATCAATTAAGAATAAACATCAATAATTGCAAAATATTATTCACTTTTTGAGAACTATCATAATGGGCCAACTAGAAGACATGAATGTGTTTATTCACGTGGTAGATGCAGGCGGTATCAGTCGCGCTGCCGATCAGATGAATCTGGCTAAATCTGCTGTCAGTCGCAGGCTGGTTGATCTGGAGACGCGCCTGGGGGTGCGTTTGTTAAATCGAACCACACGTACATCGAGTTTGACGGAAGCGGGTCAGCATTATTATAACCGCGCAATAAAAATCGTTGATGATGTTGCCGAGCTCAACGCATTAACGCAAGATTCCAATATTGCGCTTGAAGGGACGATAAATTTGGCTGCACCATTATCGTTTGGACTGTATCATCTATCCACAGCGATTGATTGTTTTATCAAATTGCATCCTGAACTGACCATTAATATTGATTTTTCAGACCGGCAAGTAGACTTGGTTGAAGAGGGGATGGATCTCGCTTTTCGCATTGCGGCGCTAAAAGATTCAAATTTAATGGCACGCAAGATATCGCCCATTAAACAAATACTCTGTGCCAGCCCTGACTATCTAAAAAAACAGGGTACACCCGAAACGCCCAATGACTTAAAACTTCATCAATTGCTGCATTATAATTTATCAGCTTCATCGAGCTGGAAGCTAACAGATCAACAAGGCGAGCAACACTTCATTAATGTTTCTGCACACATGGCTGCCAATAACGGTGATTTTCTAAAAGATATGGCTGTTGCAGGACACGGTATCATAATGACACCAACTTTCATCTCATGGAAGGCAATTGCTATGGGTGAGCTGGTGCCAATATTATCTGATTACAATCCGCCTCAGCTCAATGCCTATGCGGTTTATCCACAAACACGCTATTTGTCACAAAGGACACGGGTACTGATTGATTTTTTAGTGGAACGGTTTGGTGATAACCCTTATTGGGATCATGATATTCAAGCAACACAGATTAATTCATGAATCAATGTTTGATGGTTAAAATGCTTCATGTCTTTGTTGTAAACCTCAAACTGCCTTTTTTTAATTGAAAGCAGGAAAACTGGAGGAATGTTATGCAAACGCCAGTAAATGTAATCCCTATTACTAGAGAATCCCGCGCATTAACCAATGAGAAAATGCGTATTAAAAATGCACTGTGGGGGCTTTTTATCTCCGATGCTTTATCAATGCCCGCACATTGGTACTACCAGCTTGAATATCTTAAAAGGGATTTTGGCGTGATCAGTGGTTACAATGACGCACCGCATCCTCACCCCGAGTCTTTTATGGTCGGCAACAATTATCACCCCGATGTGTTAAAGGCACAGGAACTGGGTCGCCCAGTTGATATTTTGCATGACCATGTGCGTTTTTATAATACATCTTATAGCGATCTTTCGATACAAACCGCCAAGCGTGCCGGTGAACATGCCAATGCCATGCCGGTGTTGAGTGAACGGTATCATTATCATCATGGCTTAAAGGCGGGTGAAAACACTTTGGGTGCAAATCTTGTGCGTGTGTTGATGCGCTCAGTGATTGCAAAGGGCGCTTATGATCCAGACGCTTTTTTACATGAGTTTGTCACCTATATGAGTACCCCCGGGGAAAATAATGATCCTTATTGCGAGATTTACATTCGTGCCTGGTTTGAAAACTATTCCAAAGGTGTCGCGCCCGAACTGTGTGCGCAAAAACAGCGCTCTGTCTGGTCTATCGGATCACACGGGGGCATTATTCGACCTTTGGTTTTGTCGCTTCTTGCAAAAGAACCTTATCAAGGACTGGGTTTGGCCGTTTCTCATCAGCAATTAACACACCGATCTGAGAATGTGACGTCAGCATTGGGTGTGTTGATTCCACTTTTTCATACACTGTTGAAAGGAGAAGATGCGCACAAAATGATTTGTGAATATGCAAAGAAGGTGCGGTTGATTAAGATCAGTGGTGAAGAACTGTCAAAAACATATCGAGCGTACAACGGTCCGGGAAACATCCCAAAAGAAAAGATGTGGAAGATTCATACCGAATTCTCGAATCAATATTTAGATGTTAATGGGGTATTGGAAACGTACACTGATGGAGAGATTATCGGTAAACTTTTCGCAACAGCTTGTTACCCTGAACATGGTGTGCCGCTTTTATTGTGTCTTTTGCAAAGAAACTATGCAGATTCCAGGGCTGTTCTTTTAGCGAATGCCAACGCAGGTGGTGACAATGTCCACCGGGGAATGATACTGGGTCTTTTAGCCGGGGCTGCCGCTAACACCGAGATGCCTTATGCGCTTAAGTCTGGCCTGTTGGCCTATGATGAGATTAAAAATGAAATAAAAGATTTTGTTAATTTGCTTCAGTAGAACGTTGGGTGACATCTGAATTTTTAGGATCATTCATCATCTGCCAATTCGGCATTCCAACCACTATTTTTTGCACTAACAATCGCTTGTGCATAAATTTGCGTATGGCGTTGCTGTAATTCATCAGGCAGACGGCTTGGCAGGTGAGCATAGGGTTCCCAGGCGGCATAGACCTGTTCGTACAAGTTCTGCATTTGTGAACCATTCCAACCGGCACAGGTTTCTGTTTCCGGCAAAATGCCAAATACCCAGGCATCACGTACCATACGACCAAGGTGGGTGAGTCCTGCATTGGTATCTTTATCGACACCGACATAAAGTTGTTCTGTCATTATTTATTCTTAAAAATATAGTTGTAAGGTTTGTAGTACTCCTTCAACTTGATATTTTAGGATATAGCGCTCACAAGATGTTTCGTCACAAGGCGAAGCACGCTGACAAGGGAATGACCATTGCCTGCAAGACCTGCCTTACCAGTAACACTGAAAAGCTAACTGTACCCTAAAATATCAAGTTGAAGGAGTACTGGTGATTTTATCACGCGGAGTGAATCATAAAACGTAGCAGATTCATTTGCTCTGAATGGGTTTGTGGTTGTTCTGTTCCGATTTTTTGGCCTGAGGATCAAAACGTTGCAATACGTGATTTGTCATGCTTTTAGCAAGTTCCTCTTTGCCAAAAAATACAGTGCCCATATCATCTTTTCTAAGTAGCTCGGATTCATCTTCATTGTTAGTGCGCAGAACGATTTCGATATCTGGATTAAGCGTGCGTGCTGTCTCAATCATCTGACGGACGTTTAACGGGTCAGGTACGGCAATGACGAGCATGGCAGCATCAGCAATATGTGCTTGAATTAGTACCGATGGTTCAACGGCATTGCCTGTTACAGCGGCGACACCTTTTTTGCGCAGGTCTTGTACGCGTTCACGGTTCTGCTCTGCGATAATATAAGGAATATCCTGTTCATTCAGGGCGTTTGCGATGCGTTTTCCAACCTGGCCATAACCAACCAGAACGACTTGGCCTTCCAGGTATTTGCGTTCAGTACTCATTGGCAGTTCGGCATAGGGGTCATCACGGCTTTCCAAACGGCGGGCTAATGCAGAGTGTCTCATCACCCATTTACTGACCGGGGCGATTGCAGCAAAGGCAATGGGATTAAAAGCGATTGAGATTAATGCGCCAGCCAGAACCAAACTTAGTCCTTCAGCCGGCATTAAACCGAGAGACAGCCCCAGACCAGCCAGAATAAAAGAGAATTCACCAATTTGTCCCAGGCTGGCTGCTACGGTTAATGCCGTATTCAGGGGGTAACGAAGCATGAGAACTAACAACATAGCGGCAATCGATTTGCCAACAATAATAATGGCGACAACGCCCAACACGCGCATAGGCTCATCGATTAATATGCTTGGGTCAAACAGCATACCAACGGACACAAAAAACAGTACGGCAAATGCGTCGCGTAATGGTAGCGATTCTTCGGCAGCGCGATGGCTGAATTCGGATTCTCGCATCACCATACCGGCGAAGAAGGCACCTAATGCAAATGACACACTAAACAGTACGGCTGCGCCATATGCAATGCAGATTGCAAAGGCAACCACGGTCAAGGTAAATAATTCACGTGAACCGGTACGTGCCACCTGCCATAACATCCAGGGCAAAACGCGGCGTCCAACAACCAGCATTAAGGCGATAAAAGCAGAAACCATCAGGAGTGTCAGACTGATGGTTTGCCACAATGGAACGGCTGTGTCAGTGTTTCCATTGTCGCCTTCTAACATTACTGCGAACGAGGGGAGTAGCACCAGGATCAAAATGGTTACAAGGTCTTCAACAATCAACCAACCCACGGCAATGCGCCCGTTCATGGTATCCAAAAAGCCGCGCGACTCGAGTCCTTTGAGTAATACGACAGTGCTGGCACAAGATAGCGACAGGCCCAGGACTAGTCCGGCACCAAATGACCAGCCCCACCACGAGGCCAGCGTCATTCCCAAAATGGTTGCAACAGCCATTTGTACTATCGCACCAGGTAGTGCAATACGTTTTACCGCAAGCAGGTCGTTGAGTGAGAAGTGCAGGCCCACGCCGAACATTAACAACATCACACCGATTTCAGCCAATTCAGTAGCGATTTCTATGTCTGCACTAAGGCCTGGTGTAGCTGGGCCTAGAATGATTCCGGCGAATAAGTAGCCGACTAATGCGGGTGTTTTAAGTTTCTCGGCTATAAAACCAAAGATCAGTGCGAGGCCAAAACCGGCTGCAATTGTGGCTATCAACGTAACACTATGATCCATTCGAGTGCCTCGTTGTTATGCAAAAACCTGCCAGCAGGATTGGGTCGATTTGTTTTATGTGCATTTTCAAAAAAAGTAACCGATAGATGGTGTGTATGTGATCTAATTCAACTGGATTCTAACGTATTAGTGTTAATCTTCTAACCCAGATATCGTTTAGAATTGACTAAGGAAGCTGATTAATTCTGGACCAAATGTATAGTAAGATAGAATTGTTCGCTTTTAGACACAGTTTTTCAGCATGAAGAAAATATCTTGACTGGACTTTACCTTGTTTGTGGCGGGTTAGGTAGGTAGTATCATAAATCATAATTTAAGTGATTATTTTGTGGTTGGCGTAAACAACACAGTTAACGTCAGCTTTAATTTCTTGATTGAGGCTAAAATGGACGCACGTACGCTTGTAAGTAATGTGACTTCAATGTTTTCCCTGCCTGATGTTGTGGTTCGTGTGAATGATTTAATCAATTTTGGTGAGGCGACAAACGCTGACTTAGAAGAAATTATTTTGAATGACCCTGCACTGACTGCAAAACTCCTCAAGTTTGGGAACAGTCCCTATTTTGGCTTTTCAGGGAAAATATCAACGGTTTCAAATGCGATTTCATTAATTGGTCATAAAGAACTTCGAAACTTGGTCATTGCGTCAACAGTTACGTCTACTTTTAAAGGTATTCCGCCTGAATTGGTTGATATGGACAGGTTTTGGTATCACAGTGTGACATGTGGTGTTGTTGCACGTTTATTGGCGTCCAATATTAAAAGTAGAGAGCGTTTTTTTATTGCGGGTTTGTTGCATGGTGTCGGAAAGTTAATATTTTTTAATCAGTTCCCAGAGGAATCAGCGGAAATTTTAACGCATGTAGAAAAAGGTGAAGAAGCAATTATCAGTGCTGAGAAAAAAATTTTTGGTTTTGCGTATGCCGAGTTGGGTGCCGAGCTTTTAAAACAATGGCGATTACCAGAAAGTATCTGGAAGATGGTTAAATTCCAGTCTGATCCCTCGCAAGATAACAGTACTAAAATGGATGCGTGTATTCTTTACGCCGCATTTGCTATTGCCAATTACATTCAGCCTTATACCCATCAGTATGTCGAATTAGAAGAGAATGAACTCATCGAGAAACTGGAGTCGTGGGGTTATTTGGGCCTGACACCGGAAGTTATTGAATCCACCATAACGGTTGCAAAATTACATGTCATTGAAGTGCTTAATGCCATACGGGCATAGATGATTTGGTGCTTATTTTTTGTTTAATGATTCATCACAATGAATCCCTGCATTTTGTAATAGCCGTTGATTACGAAATAATCAGCACGCGATGACTTGAATATCGGGTTCAATCGTTTTTAGCATATGTTCGATACCCTTTAGCGTACCCGTTATGGCGCTTGGACAAGTGCCGCAGGCACCTTGGTAATGAATGCGCAGGACATCGCCTTCCAGGCCTAAGACATGTAAATCACCACCATCATGTTGTAGATAAGGGCGTATTTCTTCGTCAAGCAGGACGTTTATTTTTTCGAGTCGCAGTTGGTCTTCCTGGCTTAGATCAGACAAAACATTACTTGCGGCTGCAACTGTTTCGGCAGATTGTTCGCTTGCAGCAGGTGCAGCACGAATGGGATCAGCCACGTCACGTGCTAAATCTTGCCAGTTTGCTTCGCCATCTTGCGTGACCGTAATCCAGTAATCAATATAAAAGACGTTTGTCACATGATCAATATCAAATAGTGCGGATGCCAAGGGATCATCTTTTGCAACCTCTGCATTGTCATACGAGCGTGCGATACCCCAAGTCAAAGGTTCTTTGAGGATAAACTTTAAAGCGTTTTTATTGGGTGTTCCTTCTATATCAGCTATTTTTGGCATGTGATTATCTGTTAATTCTGAATCGTATAAAGATTATTCAGGAAAGTTGTTATAGCAAATGTTGAGAGACTTGATTGCATTAAGATGGATTACTGACTATTTGCAGTTCGTTAGGTATTATGTTTTCCTAACGAAGCCTGCGTGCTCGCAGTCGCTTGTAGCAGCTCGTTTTCAGCCTCTGTTGAAACATTGACAATTGAATTCAATGCCGCATGCAATGTGTGCCAGGGTAAAATTGCACATTTAACGCGTGTCGGAAGATCCCGTATACCGGAGAACACAGTGAGGCGGCCAAGATGATGTGGATAGTTAAGGTCAAGTTTGCCTGTTGCCATTTCACGAAATTCATCAATTAAGATTTCAGCATCCTCACGCGATTTACCCTTAACGGCAGTTGTCATCATAGAAGCGGAAGCTTTACAGATTGCACAGGATTCACCCTGAAACGAGATACGGTCGATTTGATCGTCTTGCAGTTGCAATGCAATATCAAGCCGGTCGCCACATAAAGGGTTATGCCCGACTGCATGGTGACTGGCTTGATCAAGTGCGCCGTAATTACGCGGCTTTCTATTGTGATCGAGTATTACTTCCTGATAAAGTGATTTTGAATGCATTATAAAAACACCTTTTGTACCGTTTTGATACCTGCTATCAAAGCGTCAATTTCAGTTTTCTTATTGTAGAAGGAAAAGGAAGCACGAGATGTAGCCGGTACATTGAAGCGCCGCATAACGGGTTGTGCACAGTGATGCCCGGTACGTACAGCAATGCCATCTTCGTTCAGAATAGTGCCAATATCATGCGGGTGAATACCCTCTATGGTAAATGAAATAACCGCTGCTTTATGTGCAGCCGTGCCAATGATTTTGACACCCGGTATAGCCATCATGCGCTCGGTCGCATAGCTTAATAAGTCATATTCATAGGCGGCAATCTGTTCAAGGCCTATTGACGATATGTAATCAACAGCGGCGCCAAACCCGATTGCCGCAGCGATGGGCGGGGTACCTGCTTCAAATTTATGTGGAATTTCCGCATAGGTGGTTTCTTCAAAAGTAACTGATGCGATCATATCCCCGCCACCTTTGAAAGGTTGCATGCGCTCAAGCATTTCAGCTTTGCCATAAAGCATGCCGACACCTGTCGGGCCGCAAAGCTTATGTGCGGAAAAGGCGTAGAAATCACAGTCAAGTTCCTGCACATCAATGGGGATATGTGGCGCAGCCTGGGCACCGTCAATGAGTACTGGCACATCATGCTGATGCGCATAAGCAATCATTTCCTTGATTGGATTAATGGTGCCCAATGCATTCGAGACATGAATTAAACTCACGAACTTGGTGCGTGCATTAAAAAGCTTCTGATACGCATTGATATCTAATTCGCCTGCATCATTAATAGGTACAACACGAATCTTGGCGCCTTTTTCTTTCGCCAGCATTTGCCAGGGGACAATATTTGAATGATGTTCCAGTGTGGTCAGGATAATTTCATCATCTGCCTGAATGAATTTTCGACCATAACCATGCATGACCAGATTGATAGCATCGGTTGTGCCGCTGGTGAAGATGATTTCCCGGTCTTCCCGTGCATTAACAAACTGTTGTAATTTGCAACGTGCTTTTTGATATTCCGCTGTGGCAACTTCAGACAAATAATACACGGCGCGATTAATATTGGCATGTTGTGTCGTTTGATAGCGGATCAGACGGTCTATCACCGGTTGTGGCATTTGGCTGGATGCAGCACTATCCAAATACACCAGGGGCTTGCCTTCTATTTCAAGATTTAGAATTGGAAAATCAGCGCGAATGTGTTCCACATTAAAAGTGGATGAAAAAACATGCGGTTCCAGGGACGCTTCTGCAAGGATATTCATTTAGCGACTCTGCGTTTGGTTAAGTACTATCTGCTCGAGCTGTTGTCTGAGCGATGTAATGGCAATGCGGTTGATGATTTCTGCGCCAAACGCGTACGTTAATAAATTACGTGCGGCGTCTTCAGATAATCCACGGCTTTGCAAATAAAACAATTCCTCATGATCCAATTGGCCAACGGTGGCGCCGTGCGCGCACTTTACATCATCGGCGAATATTTCCAGTTGTGGTTTGGTATCAACATGCGCCTGACTGCTTAATAATAAATTGCGGCTGGATTGTGAAGAGTTTGTTTGTTGAGCCTGAGGGCGCACCATAATTTTCCCATTAAAGACAGCATGTGCTGCGCCATCAATGATGCATTTATTTTGTTGTTTACTTGTACCATTTGGTTTTAAATGATCAATGTTGGTATGGGTGTCAGAAAGCTGCTTGCCTGCAATTAAGGTTAAGCCATCAATGCTGCATTCTGCTGCTTCGTCGGTGATCTGCACATCCAAATTGAAACGTGAAATATGTGCGCCCAATGCAATGTTGATTGATTGATAGCGGCTGGCATGTGCGAGTGAAACAGCACAATTTGCCAAGTGAAAAGCTTTATTATTTTCACGCTGAATTCTGTAGTGTTTCGCCTGTGCATTAGCAGCCAGGCTGATTTCTGTAACAGAGTTAGTGACGTAAGCGTCTTCCTGCAATGCCACAAAATCTTCAATGAGCGTTACATTGCTGCCAGTATCGCCAATTAATAGACAGCGCGCATAACTGGTCACTTCTTTTTGTGTTGCAATAAATAATAGATGCATCGGAGCAGAAACCGATGTATTGCGTGCAATGGCTATTACGGCGCCATCTTGTAGAAATGCCGTATTCTGGGCGGTAAAGATATTTTCCTGAAATTTGGCATATTGCCCCAGATGCGGTTGAATGCTGGAAGCCTGGCTTGAGAGAAGCTCGGATAAGTTGCCAATAACCAAGTTTTCAGTATCAATAATATTCGATAATTGTGGCGCATAATGACCATCCACAAAAACCAAACGATTATTTGCTTCCTCAAGAAACAGGTGTTCAATATCAGCAAGCCGTAAATCAGCGGCTGCCTGTGATGGCCGATAAGGCAGTTTTGTTAATGGTGAAATATCGGTAAAACGCCATTCTTCATCGCGTAATGTTGGTAACTTCTGTCTGCCAACTTGATCAATCGCCTCTGCGCGTAATTGTTTAAGCCAGGATAGGGCATCTGTTGAGTCCTTGGGTAATGACTCGAGCAGAGACTCTAGGTAATCATGGCTGACGACACTGCTCATGCTGTAGCTCCTGCATTGGTTTGACCGCCTGTGCCAATCCAATCATAGCCACGCGTTTCCAATTCCAATGCCAATTCTTTACCCCCCGTTTTGACAATACGGCCTGCCTGCATGACATGCACATAATCTGGTACGATATAGTCCAGCAGGCGTTGATAATGGGTGACAAGAATGGTTGCATTATCTTTGTTTGCAATTTGATTGACGCCATTGGCAACAATTTTTAGCGCGTCAATGTCAAGACCTGAGTCTGTTTCGTCCAGAATGCTCAATTTAGGTTCAAGCAGGGCCATTTGCAGAATTTCATTACGTTTCTTTTCGCCACCTGAAAAACCTTCATTCACACTGCGATCCAGGAAATCCGGATTCATATCTAATAATTTCATCTTTTCACGCACAAAATCGTCAAACTCAAGTGGATCCAGCTCTTCATTGCCACGTTGGACTTGAACGGTATTGTATGCAAGACGAAGGAATTGGCTGTTTGCCACACCGGGAATTTCAATTGGATATTGGAATGCTAAAAACAAACCAGCTTGTGCGCGTTCTTCAGGGGCGAGCGCCAATAAGTCTTGATCGCTAAATTGAATCGATCCAGCTGTAACTTGATAAGCTGAATGGCCAGCCAGCACTTTAGCGAACGTGCTTTTTCCTGAACCATTTAGGCCCATGATGGCGTGTATTTCGCCGCTTTTAACCGTTATATCGAAGCCTTTAAGGATTTCCGTGCTATCAACATTGGCGCGTAATCCATGCACATCGAGAATTGTTTCGCTGTTGTCATTAATCATCCAACACTACCCTCCAACTTGAAGCTTAGAAGCTTGGTTGCTTCAACTGCAAATTCCATCGGTAACTGCTGGAACACATCTTTACAGAAACCATTAATAATCATTGATACGGCTTCTTCCGCATCGATGACACGTTGTGCAAAATAAAATAGTTGGTCTTCACCAATCTTGGATGTAGACGCTTCATGCTCCACCTTGGCACTACTATTCTTCACTTGAATATACGGAAAAGTATGTGCGCCAGATTGGTCACCAATCAGCATTGAGTCGCATTGTGAATAGTTGCGTGCGCCATCGGCTGTGGGTGTGATTCGTACCAGTCCACGATAGCTGCTATTGGAATGACCCGCAGAAATACCTTTGCTAACGATTGTGCTGCGTGTGTTTTTACCCAGATGAATCATTTTCGTGCCGGTATCCGCTTGTTGGTAGTGGTTGGTTACAGCAACCGAATAGAATTCACCCACTGAATTATCTCCGCGCAAAATACAGGATGGATATTTCCAGGTAATGGCTGAACCGGTTTCAACTTGTGTCCATGAAATGCGTGAATTAACACCTTTGGCTAAGCCACGTTTGGTAACAAAGTTGTATATGCCGCCAACACCATTTTCATCACCGGCGTACCAGTTTTGAACGGTTGAATATTTAATATCAGCATTATCCAGCGCAATCAGTTCAACCACGGCTGCATGCAATTGGTTGGTGTCAAATTGAGGCGCTGTGCATCCTTCAAGATAACAAACAGTGGCTTCTTCTTCGGCAATGACCAGGGTGCGTTCAAATTGACCGGAGCCTTCCGTATTGATACGAAAGTAAGTCGATAAATCCATGGGGCATTTAACGCCCTTGGGGATAAAGCAGAAAGAGCCGTCAGTAAAAACCGCTGAATTTAATGCAGCAAAAAAATTATCGCCAACCGGTACAACCGAGCCAAGGTATTTTTTGATCAATTCAGGGTGTTCTTGCACTGCCTCAGATATAGAGCAGAAAATGATGCCTACTTCAGCAAGCTTTTCTTTATACGTGGTGGTCACTGAAACGCTGTCAAAAATGACATCTACAGCGACGCCAGCGAGTGCTGCACGTTCGTGCATCGGCACACCAAGTTTTTCAAATGTGCGTAATAATTCTGGATCAACTTCATCCATGCTGGCTAGTTTTTTCTTCGGTTTGGGTGCCGCGTAATAACTGATTGCCTGGAAGTCAATTTTTGGGAAATGAACATTTTGCCAATCGGGCTCAGACATGGTGAGCCATTTTTTATAAGCATTTAATCTGAATTCCAACAGCCATTCAGGTTCATTCTTTTTAGACGAAATGAGGCGAATGATATCCTCATTGAGTCCTTTGGGAGCAACTTCAGTTTCAATGTCGGTGACGAAGCCATGTTTATACGGCTGATTAACCAGATTTTGCAATGCTACGCTCATTTGGTCTATTCCTTTTATTTTATAATAGTTATAGTTTGAGGCAGAAGTTATATTATTATTTTATAATCAGTTGATTGATGAATTTAAAAGACATCTATTCCTGAGGCGGTGGTTGTTAAGCTTTAGCTGATGTTTTTATATTAAAACTCTCACCACAGCCGCATGTGTTATCGATATTAGGGTTACTAAATTTAAATGAACTATTGAGACCTTCCTTAATGAAATCAATTTGTGATCCATCGAGATAAGGCAAGTTATTAATATCTACAACGATATTTGTATTTTGAGATTCAAATAATTGATCCTCCGGCAGAATGTCGTCTGCATAATCAAAAGTATAAGAAAAACCGGAACAGCCTGTTTTCTTAATGCCAACACGCAAGGCAAGCCCTTTGCCACGTTTTGTAATTTGTTGTTGGACTTGTTGCGCGGCACTTGTTGTTAATGTGATTGCCATAATACGGTTTCCATTAATTAGTCATTATGATGCCTGTTATTTCTAACAGGGCTCACTTTTAGCAGAGACCAATAGTGCTATGCGTTGGCCGATACAATTAATATAAATTTATTGTCTTATTAGGACAGGTATTTATTCAAATTGTTCTTTGTATACTGCCATTCAGGCGTCTTAAAACGGACAATTAACAGTGAATATGATGTAAGTTCAACCTATATTTACGCAACAGTGGTTCTGCGCATATCAAATATCGGTACCATGCCGTCTTCTTGGCTGTCTTGCTGATTATCTACAAGCTCTTTAAGTGTTACCGCACCAAGATAATCAAAAATAAGATCATTCAGCTTCGCCCATAAATCATGCGTCATACATTTCCCTTCATTATGACAATTCTCTTTACCACCGCATTGTGTCGCATCAATTGGCTCGTCAACAGCGAGAATGATATCTGCGACGGATACTTGAGATAAATCCTTGGCTAGACAATAACCGCCACCAGGACCACGCACACTTTCAACCAGCTCTGATTGACGTAATTTGGCAAATAATTGTTCTAAGTAAGATAACGAAATTTTTTGACGTTGACTGATGTCCGCAAGTGTTACAGGGCTGTTGCTATGTTGCATGGCTAAGTCAAGTAGCGCTGTTACCGCAAACCGTCCCTTTGTTGTTAATCGCATAAATAGCTCCTTTGAAAAATCGGGTGAGGTTGGTTGTAAAAATAAGCGCATTGTAAATAAATGAAATACCCGATTAATTTAGTCAACTATACGATACCCGATTAATTTAGTCAACTATATTTCTTTTGGTGTTTTATATGAGTTTCTACAAGCGTAACTTAATAAAGATAGCTTTATGAGCACAGGTTTCTAAGGTGTGGAGACAGGCAGGATGCAGTTTGAGCGGTGTTATGAGAGGGAATGAGATTGATTCGGAAATTGTAATTAGGGCACTTCTAAAAATCCAAATTTCATCCCAACTGCTGTGTTACAGAAAAAGTTTCTTGCTTGCATATCAAACATATGCTGCACTGCAAAACTTTTTCTGTGCCTTGCATTTGGGCGAACTCTGAATTTTTAGAAGCGCCCATTAGTCAAATTGATCAGTAAACAAATTAAGATAACACCGATTAATTTTGGACTAAATTAATCGGTTTTTTCCAGGGGTTTTGAATACAGAAAATATTATGCAGTCGTTTCTGGATCTTTCTTTTTGACAAGAAGC
Source organism: Nitrosomonas sp. (assembly GCA_021774075.1). GTDB lineage: Bacteria > Pseudomonadota > Gammaproteobacteria > Burkholderiales > Nitrosomonadaceae > Nitrosomonas. Next base: position 19,259 of record JAJFJK010000135.1, read on the forward strand.
GCGACGATTCTGTATACCAGTGGCATACTGATTAAGCCAATGAGCAATCCAATAAACGTCATTAATGACATGGGTGAATTGTCATTCAGAAAATCAGTAACCTGTTCTGTTATGGTGTCTTCATCAGATTCGACGGAAACTTGCGGGAGTTCCTCAGCCTTATAGGTGTCAGGAAATGCATAAGGTGTCATGCCTGGGATACTTGGCAAATCTTCACTGCCATTACCAACAACTAACTGTGCTTTCATGCCTTTTTCCATATGTTGGGAAATATCACAATGCACCAGATAGGTTTCATCAGAAGCTGGCACGATTAATGTCCCGGAAATCGTTCTGGGGCCAGTTGATTCCAGGTGAAACATCCCGTTCGAATAGAGATATCTGGGCAGACCATGCATCATAAATTGATGGCGGATATCATCTTCGTTGATGAAATGCCAGGTGATTTTTGAGCAGGGTTTTACGCGCCATTCCTGCTTATCAAAGGCGAAAACAGTACCCGGAAATTGTTTTGCATATTCTCTGCCCGCACGCACGGTAATTTCGATTTCTTCTGAAATACTGTCGCAACTACTGGGTAATTCATCAAAATTTTGTCCCATGATCATGCCGCCTTCATGGTCCATGATATGCCCATCACCATGATCATGATGATGATGGTCACCATGGTGCATGGTATGGTCATCTGAGTCATGGTGCATGGTGTGGTCGCCCGATTCATCCATCACGTGATCATCATCGTGTAATGAGTGATCGTGACCCGTGTGATCACTATGATCCATATTATGATCCATGACATGTTCGCCATGCTCACTATGGTCATGGTGACCGCTGTGATCAGCGTGTTCACTGTGATCTACAGATTCTGATTTTTCTTCAGCGTAAGCTTGACCACTTAAGATAAAAATACTTGCAAATAAAATGCTGCCAATAAACTTATTCATTGTTCGCGCTCCCTTTTGAGCCTTTAAATTTAGATGTTGTTCGCTTAACGATCTCTATTGCTTTTTGTCGTTTGGCGAGTAGCAAGTAAATTAAAATGCCTAGTAGAAGTCCGCTTAAGAGATTTAAGAATGCAGTGCGGTTGGCTGGGTCTGCTCCGGTATACTCACCAGCCGAGCCAAGTGTGCCCACTTCATCAAGATCCTGCCAAATCGGGAGTGTTCTTGCGTGAAATTCTTCAGTGAAATATTTGCTGATGTCGCTGCCTTGTGCTAGAGGCAGGCCAATTTCATTAAGATAAGAATTGTATACAATCATACTGACATTGCCACCTGGACTCATACCATTATTTGTAATTCCTTTTTCCCTATGGTCATGAAATAGCCAGATACCTTCGCCATAGCTATTTAGACCGTCATTGGTGGTATTCAAAGTGAGGTCGATACGTTGAGCCGCAGAAAGGGCATAAACATCTCGTTGGATCTGAGCAACTGGATTATGTTCAATGCCGTCGTAATGAGTAATTGTTGCTTTATGGCCATGTGTATGCATTGACAGCATTTCGCTGGCCGTATTAGCTACACGAAGTTTTATTTTTTGATCTGCTTCGACAGTAACAATAGATTCTCTTAAAGTATAAGGGAATGACAAACCATTCAACATATAATAATCTTCTGTTGAATCGGTGATGTCATATAAACGGTTCATGTCTCGTGCAACCAGCCGAGGATCATTATATTTCTGAATAATCTCAGTTAGTTCTTTATCCATTGCATGGTAGTGCAAATCATATTCATGATCGAATTCCTCTTGTATTGCTACCGATGGATGTCGTACATTCCCAGCACCAACATTTAAAGTTTGCAACCAGTTGTTGGGTCGGTTTTCTTCGACGATGATCATGCCGACCAAGCCCATGGCCAGGTGGGTATGTGTTTGTACATGGCAGTGATAAAGCATGGTGCCTGTTTGACGTGCTTGAAATTCATAAGTGCGTGATTCCCCCGGCATTAAAAACATTTCACTGGTTTGAGGTACGCCGTCACCGCCATCAACATGTCCACCGGCATGTGTATATTGATGATCAACACCGTGTAAATGAATGGTGTGTGGCAAATAGTGTGTGTTTTCCAGAACAATTTGTATAATATCGCCTTGTTCAACGCGGATTACCGGGGAAGGTAAGCGTAATAAAGCGTTTGCTCTTACACTTTCAAAATTCTCGGTTGACATGCCTCTTGTCTTGGGTGCAAATACCCATGCGCCAGGCTGGATACCCGGTGCGATATCAAAAGTGGGGATGAGCCCTTCAAAATCAGGTGACGGGCCGTTCAGCTCCATCACTTCAAGCTTGATGATAATTCGGTCTGGGTCACCGTCACCGTCTATGTCGTCGGTCTTAATAATCGTGTCGGTACTGAGTGCTGTTTGCATCAGTGTTGCCATGGAAATATTGTTGGTTCCCTTAACAGCAGCAGCAATCAGGTATGGGTTATCAGGGCTGCAACGCTGTGAGGCCCGGATTTTTACGCCATCAATTTCTTGTGCTTCACGCCATGAAGCAGGAATTACAGGATCGCAAATGGGTTCGGATGTTAATGCTGCTGGGTTAACTTTTACTGTTTCAGGCAGTTTATAAGATGTCTGGGCAATCACTGCTGTAGACATACTGCAGAAAGCCAATATGGCCATAAAATAATGGATAGGCATTTCACGCACCTTTTATTTTAGTTTATTTAAGGGCACTTCTAAAAATCTAGATTTCATCCCAACTGCTGTGTTACAGAAAAAATTTATTGCTTACATATAAAACATATGCTGCGCTGCAAAATTTTTTCTGCGCCTTGCATTTGGGCGAACTCTGAATTTTTAGAAGCACCCTTAACTCAAAGTGTAATTGATCAAGATTACAAATCTTTTGATTGTAATCAAGACCGGTTTTTTGCTAAAAATATATTTCTTGACATAGATTTTTTAAAAATACGATATATTTGGCTGAGTATCTCAACAAAAAGGAAGTCATAATAGGAAAAGTTGTTGTTCAGGTTTTTCTATTAAGGCACATCAATCTTGCCAGCCAACTATTTAACCAACCATTATACAGAACCCCATTGCGCATTTGTGGTCTTTTGTTGGGATTTATAAAATGTGATTAATAATAAATTTTTGATGAAAAAACCTTTTAATTATGTATGCTTGCTGATGATAAGCCACGCATTGACATCATGCAGTGACGTGGATACTGAATCAGTATCTAAACAAGCGCAACTTGAAGAAGCGATACCAGTGAGTGTGCTTACAGCCCGTCCTTTTAATATGCCAATCAGTGCTGAAACAATTGCGCAAACAGAAGGTGCAAAAGAAATTGAAATTCGTCCACGAGTGGGCGGTATTGTCATCGAACGGTTATATACAGAGGGCGCGCTTGTTACGAAAGGGCAACCATTGTTTTTAATTGACCCTGAGCCTTTTCAAAATATTCTGATGGAATTACGTGCTGAATTTTTGGAGCAAAGCATTCATGTGTTGCGACTCAAGCGTGAAGAGGATCGCCAGCAAAAATTGTATGAAAAAGATTTTGTAAGTCTGCGTGCCTATGAAGGCGCTGTTGCAGCGCATGCGATTGCCGATGCAGGATTACGTGCGGCAAAAGCACGCGTGCAACAAGCTGAGCTGAACCTTGCCTATACTACAGTCACTGCGCCGATCAATGGTGTCACCGGTCGTTCTGAAATTTCTGAAGGCGCATTGGTGGCGGCCAATAACAGCTTGTTGACAACAATGACTCAGTTGTCACCGATTTGGGTTCGCTTTAGCTTTTCCGACAATGAATTGGTGCGTTTTGGCGGTCGTTTAAGTGAACAAAATGTGCAGCAAGTTATGGTCATTTTGCCGGATGGTTCGGCATATCAGGAAAAGGGTCAAATTAATTTTGCCGCCAGCCAGATTGACCCGTTATTAGGTACGCAACAGCTTCGTGCCACATTCAAAAATGATGAGCATCGGATTCTGCCCGGACAATTTGTGCGTGTAAGAGTTATGGCGGGAGAAACCAGTCAAGTTTATATTGTGCCGCAAGTCGCAGTTATGACCTCTGACCTGGGTCGCTATGTTTATGTGGTTAACGATAATAATGAGGCAGAAGTGCGATCTATTGTGGTGGGTGATTGGGTGGGCAAGGATTGGGTGGTTCTGGAAGGGTTAAAAGCGGGTGATCGCGTCATTACTGATAACATAATCAAATTAAGTCCGGATAAAATTGTTGAGCCGCAACCAGTGCAAGGTTAGTACAAATAAATATAAATGATAAGAACTAACACATGACCAGATTTTTTATTACGCGACCCATTTTTGCGTCGGTTTTGTCTATTATCATTGTATTGGCCGGCTTGGCTGCGGCTATACAGTTGCCGATTGCGCAATATCCGCCAATTACACCACCAACCATTCGGGTAACGGCGACATTCCCAGGCGCCAGTGCGGAAACGTTGATTAGAACAGTTGCAGCACCCATAGAAGAGAATCTAAGTGGCGTCGATGGGCTGCTATATTTTAACTCCAGTGCGGATTCCAGTGGGCGGTTAACCATCACCGTTACTTTCGAAATCGGTACGGATATTGACATGGCTACGTTCAATGTCAGCAATCGCGTTAATATTGCGTTGCCACGTTTGCCTGAGGAAGTCAGACGTATTGGCGTTACTGTGCAAAAACGCGCGAATGATTTGCTGTTGGTTTTTGCGGTGACCTCACAGGACCCAAGGCACACGCCACTTTTCATAAGTAACTACATCACAAATAATTTTCTGGACGATTTAAAACGCACTGACGGGGTTGGTGAGGCAAGAATTTTTGGTGCGCAAGATTATGCCATGCGAATCTGGTTGCGACCTGATCGCATGGCCCAATTGGGCATTACAACCAGCGATATTGCAGCCGCTATCCGCACGCAGAATACACAATATGCTGCCGGTAAAATCGGCCAGGAACCAGCATTGGCGGATCAACAATTGGTGTATACCGTGACGGCAAAAGGCCGTCTGCTGGAACCTGAAGAATTTGGCAATATTATTTTACGTGCTGACGGCCCGCGCGGTGTGCTCTACCTTAAAGATGTCGCAAGAATCGAGCTGGGTGCACAGAATTATGATATTCGCACCATATTGAATGGCAACCCGGGTGTGGGTATTGGGATATTTCTGCAAACAGGTGCAAATGCTCTGGATACCGCGGCTGCGATTAAATCCAAAATGGCTGAATTGCAGCAGGATTTCCCTGAAGGTATTCAATATGTCCTGCCCTATGACACCAGTGTGTTTGTTAAGTCTTCAATTGTGGAGGTCGTCAAGACGTTGCTCGAAGCCATGATTTTGGTTGTTCTGGTGGTGTATGTTTTTTTACAAAGTTGGCGTGCGACTTTAATACCGATCATTGCCGTTCCCATTTCGTTAATTGGCACTTTTGCCGGATTATGGATGTTAGGCTATTCCATTAACACCATGACGCTTTTTGCCATGGTGCTATCTATTGGCATTGTGGTCGATGATGCAATTGTGGTGTTGGAGAATATCGAGCGCTTAATGACAGAAGAGAAGTTATCGCCAATTAACGCTGCCATCAAAGCCATGCAACAGGTTTCCAGCGCTGTAGTGGCAATGACATTGGTATTGGTTGCCGTGTTTGTGCCGGTAGCTTTTTTAGGTGGCATCGCCGGGGAGTTATATCGCCAGTTTGCTGTAACTGTGGCTGTGGCGGGGGTGATTTCCGGCGTTGTGGCATTAACCCTGACACCCACATTATGCGCGATGTTGCTTCGCTCAACACACAATAACGCGAAGTTTTTCCAGTATTTCAATAAGGGATTTGATTGGGTTCGCAGCTTTTACGTCAGCATGGTCGGTGCAGCGATTCAACATAAAATGATCAGTTCGTTTATATTTTTGGCTTTCATTGGTGGCGTGCTGTTTTTAGTGAAAATCATCCCCGGTAGTCTGGTGCCGCCGGAAGATCAAGGATATGTCATTGCTTCGGTTGTTTTACCAGATAGTGCGACACTTGCACGTACAGTCAAGGCCACAGATGCCATTCGTGCCGAAGTAGAGAAAGACCCGGCGATTGCTTTTCAATTTGTTGTTAATGGCCTAGATTTTATCGGTGGTGGCAACAAGACCAATGTGGCGACTGCGTTTATACGTATGACCGAATGGTCAGAGCGCACAACTACTGCGGATGATATGGTGGAAAAATTGTTTGATATTGGCTCGCAACAACCTGACAGCATGGCGGTTGCCTTTAATCCACCAGCCATTCGCGGCTTAGGCAGTACAGGTGGTTTTGAATTGTATGTGCAAAGCCGCACAAATACGGACCCCATGCAGTTGGCCAGCGTTGTGGATGAGTTTATCGAGACCTTAACACGTGAACCATTGCTAGCTTCCATTAACACTTTTTATCGCCCGACTGTACCGCAATTTTTTGTGGAAGTTGATGAGGCGAAGGCCATTACACAAGGCGTCGAGATAGCAGATATTTATGCTGCGCTACAAAGCACCATGGGTTCATTGTATGTTAATGATTTTAATCGTTCGGGCCGCACTTACCGTGTTCAATTACAGGCAGAAGCTGCGTATCGCATGAAACCAGAGGATTTGGGCAAGGTGTATGTGCGCTCGGCATCCGGTGCAATGATTCCACTGTCCGCTTTGAGCAAAGTACAGCATGTGGTCGGTGCAGAGCAATTGGAACGCTTTAATGGCTTGTTGTCAGCAAGATTACTAGGGCGTGGCGAGGCTGGTGTGAGTTCAGGTGAAGTGCTTGATTTGGTCGATCGTCTGGCAGAACAAACCTTGCCAGATGGTTATCAAATTGCCTGGACGGGTAAAGCGCTTCAGGAAAAAAGTACCGGCTCCGCCGCATTGTTTGCATTTAGCCTGGCGATTATTATGGTGTTTCTGATTCTGGCGGCGCAATTTGAAACCTGGGCGTTACCTTTGGCCGTGATTATGGCGGTGCCTTTTGCCATCGCGGGCGCGCTAATCGCTGTATTATTGCGTGATATGCCAAACGATATTTATTTCCAGATCGGTATGGTGACGTTAATCGGGCTGGCAGCCAAAAATGCCATTTTGCTGGTTGAATTTGCAAATCAAAAAATGAAACAAGGTGTTGGTATTAAACAGGCGGCACTTCAATCAGCACAGTTGCGTTTTCGCCCTATCGTGATGACGTCAATGGCGTTTATATTAGGCGTGGTGCCTTTGGTTGTTGCAACCGGCGCAGGCTCAGCGGCAAGACAATCCATGGGCACCGGTGTATTTGGTGGCATGATTATGGCCGCATTTGTTGCAACAATATTCGTGCCGTTGTTTTTTTCCTGGTTTGTAAATAAACAGATGCCAGGGCAGCCGGGGCAGTCAGGGCGGCCAGGGGGCAAACAGCAAGATTTTGCCAGCACTGATGGGTCGACACGGTCTTATAGACGGGTTAACACAGTAAAAAAATTGTATCTGCGTGAGAAACCATAATTCCGCTACAATAAACCGCATGGATTCAAGAAAAAAATCAAAAATACCATTTGCCCGACATGCAGCCAAAAAAATGGGCACGGGCAATATCTTGCTGGTGGGCATGATGGGGTCGGGAAAAACCACGATTGGTAAATCGCTGGCGAGTACTTTGGGTAAGCAATTTATAGACTCCGATCATGAGATTCAAGCGCGTACCGGTGTCAAAATTCCAGTTATTTTTGATATTGAAGGTGAAGCGGGATTTCGTAAGCGTGAATCAGAAGTGCTGCGTGACTTGTCAAGAAAAGACAATATCGTTTTAGCGACCGGCGGCGGTGCGATTCTGAGTCAGGAAAATCGTGCACTATTAAAGCGCAGCGGTACGGTTGTTTATTTGCGTGCATCGATTAACGATCTATACCGCCGCACCCGCTACGATAAGAACCGTCCTTTACTACAGACACAAAACCTGCATCAAAAATTAAACGAGTTATTCACAGAGCGAGATGCTTTGTATCAGGAAACGGCGCATGTGATCGTTGATAGCGGCAAACAGGGTGTGCGTTATCTGGTGCAGAAACTCATTAATAAGCTTGTTTCTCATAAATCTAAACCCAGTGATACAAATAATACTATGCAAACCATTACGGTGGATTTTACATCTTCTTCCGAGAAGCGCAGCTACCCGATACATATCGGGCATAACATTTTGCAACAAGCCGAGCTGATCGTGTCTTGCCTGCCCCAAAAAAGAGTCGCTATTGTGAGCAATACAACGGTTGCGCCACTTTATTTAGAGACGCTCAGCAGTGCATTAGCGCAACATGATGTAGCTTGTATTCCCATTATTCTTCCAGATGGAGAGATCCACAAAAACTGGGAAACATTAAATTCAATTCATGATGCGCTACTGCAAAATCATTGCGAGCGAAACACGACCATTCTGGCATTAGGTGGTGGTGTGGTTGGTGATCTGACCGGTTTTGCCGCAGCAACTTATTTACGTGGTGTGCCTTTTATTCAGATTCCCACGACATTGCTGGCTCAGGTCGATTCCTCGGTAGGTGGCAAAACAGGCATCAACCATTCGTTAGGTAAAAATATGATTGGTGCCTTTTACCAGCCACGTCTGGTGCTGGCTGATAGCGCGACACTGAATACGCTGCCGGATAGAGAGCTGCGTGCAGGTTTGGCTGAGATTATTAAATATGGTTTGATCCGTGATCCAGCATTTTTTGATTGGCTGGAACAGAAAATGCCACGCTTATTGGCACGTGACCCTGCCATTTTACATGAGGCCATCCGGCGCAGCTGTGAGAATAAGGCCGAGATTGTGGCGGCAGACGAAAAGGAAAAGGGCGTGCGCGCACTACTTAATCTGGGCCATACATTCGGTCATGCCATTGAAAATGGTATGGGTTATGGTGTTTGGTTACATGGCGAAGCGGTTGCGGCAGGGACGGTATTGGCCGCTGAACTATCCCGCAGCATGAAATTGATTAGTGAAGCCGATGTGGCACGCATACGTCAAATTTTTGTGCAAGCCGGTCTGCCTGTTGAAGCACCTAAACTTGCACCTGAGAAATATCTGCAACTGATGATGTTGGATAAAAAAGTCGAAGCGGGTAAGTCACGTTTTATTTTACTCAATCGTATTGGTGAAGCGGTCATGCGTGCGGATATTCCGCAAGAACTGTTGCTGGAAGTGTTAGCAACCTGGGCAATTCATGAGTAGTCTGGCGCCTTATGCAGTAACCGCCGGTAATTCACGCGGTCGTTTGGTGACGGAAACGGCACCGGTTGGGCGCAGCGAATTTCAGCGCGACCGGGATCGGATTATTCATTCCACAGCTTTTCGGCGGTTGGAATATAAAACACAAGTTTTTGTTAATCATGAAGGGGATTTGTTTCGTACCCGCCTGACACATAGCCTGGAAGTGGCTCAGATCGGCCGCTCAATTGCGCGTAATCTTCAGTTGAACGAAGATCTTGTAGAAGCCATTACGCTGGCCCATGATTTGGGGCATACCCCATTTGGTCATGCCGGTCAGGATGCATTAAATGATTGTATGCAAGAATATGGCGGCTTCGAGCATAATCTGCAGTCTTTACGCGTTGTTGATGTGTTGGAAGAACGCTATGCCGCATTTGATGGCTTGAATCTTTGTTTTGAGACACGCGAAGGCATACTCAAGCATGCAGCCAAAAAGAATGCCCGAAAATTAGGTGATGTCGGCGTACGTTTCTTAAATAACACAAGCCCTTCTTTGGAAGCACAACTGGCGAATTTTGCCGATGAAATTGCCTACAATAATCATGATGTTGATGATGGCCTGCGCTCAGGTCTGCTGACGCATGAACAACTAGAAGCGGTATCTATTTTTTCGCGTCATTTAGCGCAAATAAAGCAGCGCTATCCAGCGCTTACGGGGCGGCGTCTTACGCATGAAACCGTACGCAGTATGATCAATACATTAGCAACTGATTTAACCCAGCAAAGTATATTGAATATCAAGAACGCAAAGATAAGCTCACTGGCGGATGTGCATGCAGCACCATTGCTCATAGGGCTCAGCAGTCAGATCAAGAAAGAGCAGCAAGAACTTAAGAAATTTCTACGCGATCATCTGTACCAACATTATCGCGTTGTACGTATGAGCAGTAAGGCGCGTCATACGATAGAGCGGTTGTTTGCTAGTTTTAACGCAAATGTTAAGTTGTTGCCGACCCAGTATCAAATTAAATTTCAGCAAGAAGAACAGCAGGCCATTGCTGATTATATTGCAGGCATGACAGACCGCTATGCCATCAGGGAATACCGACGCTTGTTTGCGATAGAGCTGGCGTAGGGACTGAGAGAGTTGAACTCAACTTGAGTTTAAAAGCAGTTGGAAACGTTATTGCTCAGACAGAAAACACCTGTTTCCAGTCAGGGTTTATGATGCTCTGCTGGGGATTATGCGAATTTAACCATCAGCATAATAATTAAGTCATATGTCTTCAGAATTTTTCTGTTGGTTAGGAAGCTGTTTTGCCAACGACGTTTTTCACTCTATAATCATCACCAATCGCTCAACTAACGATTAGATGAACTCATGAAAACACCTGCAGACAAATCACCGGATAGCCAGCGTCAAGCTGCTGCCCATGAAGCGCCTCAGCAACAGGCCAGTGCAGAAGCGGAATATGAGTTTGTTGACAATCGCGAAGAAATGGTCGGTCTGCGGCAATTGCAAGAAGCAGCCGACAATAGACCGTCGGAGCAAGGCCTGGCACAGTTAACCGCCATGGTGAACAACAATCCCCGCAGCACTTCGATGCAAAATTTACAAGCGATGGTCGATAATAGTCCGCGTCAGGTTGCGCAGCGACAGCAGCACAACGGAATTCAGGGTGTGAGTATGGGGTTGATGGCTGGGTCGGGGAATGAGATGACCGTGCAGCGAGTTGAGGACGACGAGCTGTTGCAGGGAGAATTTGCCGCTGAATCTCCGGCGCAGTTAGCGCAACCACCTGATGAGAAACCTAACAACACTGGCCTGCCGGATAATCTTAAGGCTGGCGTTGAGTCCTTGTCGGGTCTGTCGCTGGATAATGTGAAGGTGCATTACAACTCATCTGAGCCTGCGCAATTGAATGCGCACGCTTATGCGCAGGGGACGGATATTCATGTTGCATCCGGGCAGGAGCAGCATTTGCCGCATGAGGCCTGGCATGTGGTGCAGCAGGCACAGGGCAGGGTTAAGCCTACGATGCAGATGAAGGATGGGGTGGAGGTTAATGATGATGTGGGGTTGGAGCGTGAGGCGGATTTGATGGGGGGTAGGGCGATTTTGTCTGGGGTGGTGCAGGCTAGGCGGGAATCGGGGGGGGCAATCGAGTCTGACCCCATTGGTTTTGCTGCAGTTACCCAAAGAGCTTTGCTGCCATGGAAACAACCAGGGGGTGGGCTCAATGCCGATCAGGCGGCCGTACGCGCTGATGCAGTTACACTAGATGGCCACACCATGATAGCGTACAACAATACCAAAGACCGCCTAGACGATGCGGTAAACGCGGTACCAGCAGTTCCTTTGGCAATAGCACAATTCCCTGGCGTAACCGTAGCACATCTCAACTTCCTAGTTGACAGGATGAATGGCAATAATAACGCACTTAAAGCAGCGGCGGCTGGGTATGTAATAGAAGGCTATGTCGCAATTAATTGTTGAAATTGCCTTGTTTTCCCAAGAGCTGATAGAAAACAGAAAGTTGGTGTAATGTTTCGACCGAGACGATCAATCATTCGATGCCACCCCAGATAATTCCCAAGATAGCGTGTCGCCACG
>JAJFJK010000136.1 GCA_021774075.1 Nitrosomonas sp.
GAGCATCGATACATTGAAGACATTAGTTGGTATAAAAAAAATACCTTGGGATATTTGAACGATTTATTCACCATTGGAATGCACGGGGGAGTTTATGCTTTTATTTAACAAATTAAAATCCAAAGTTATGAAAAAATCCAGTAAGTGGTGAGCGTAGTGTTACGGCTAATACGGTCTTACGCCTTGGAAAATTCTTTGGAACAGGTCCAAAAATTTGGCTCAGTCTACAAAAAGCGCATGAGTTGGATGTGAACACACAACAGCTGGTAAGGAACTGATTTCCGAGTTATAGTATGACGACGGTTCGCCTTTCAGGAACAACTGCATCCCAGTGTAATTGTTCTTTGATAGTGTTAGCCAGTGCTAGGGCGTTGCTGTGTTCACCATGAACCACAAAAACTTTTTCTGGCGCAGACTGGAACTGGCTTAACCAGTTGATTAATCCCGCTTGGTCAGCGTGCGCGGAAAGGCCGCCGATGGTGTAAATCTTTGCTTTTACTGAGACGTCTTCGCCAAATATTTTGACCCGTTTAACACCATCGACTAATCGTCTTCCCATTGTTCCTGCAGCCTGAAAACCTGTAATCAGTATGCTGCATTCAGGCCTGTTAAGGTTATATTTTAGGTGGTGTTTGATGCGTCCTGCATCACACATGCCGCTCGCAGATATGATGATGGCGCCACTTTCTTTGTGATTCAGTTGCATGGATTCTTCAACCGTTTGCACAAAGCGAATTCGTGGTTTTTTTACATTTTCATTCAGCCATTGCATGGCCTCAGTTGTTTCTTTATCCAGTAATGCAATATGTTTAAACGTGATGTCCGTCGCTGCCAAGGCCATGGGAGAATCAACATAAATAGCCATTTCTCCCAGTTTACCTTGACGATAAAGATCAATCAGCAAAAACAGCAAATCCTGAGTACGTCCAACGGTAAAGGCAGGGATAATCACGTTGCCACCCTTATTAATTAGCGTATCGTTTATCGCATAAACCAGTTCATTCATAGTGTCAGATAAACTACGGTGCAATCGATTGCCATAGGTTGATTCCACGAGCAATACATCGGCTTGTTGGATGGCAGTGGGGTCGCGCACAATAGGATGACCGGGTTGACCCAGGTCACCGGAAAAAACAATCTTTTTATGCGTGCTATTACTTTTAACCCATACTTCAATGATTGCAGAACCCAGAATATGCCCGGCATCCCGGAAAACACAGTGTATTGAAGGATGTGGCGTGATTTTATCGTCGTACGTAACTGGAAATAGTTGCGGCAGAAAGTTTTCAGCCTGAGTGACGGTATAAAGCGGGGCGTATTCTTGCATTGAGCTGCTGCGACGGCGATTTTTGTTACGCCATTCGACTTCTTTTTCCTGGATATGCGCACTGTCTTTTAACATCACATTGAGTAAATCTGCTGTTGCTGCGGTCGTGTAAACAGGTCCCCTGAATCCCCAGGCACTGAGTCGCGGCAATAACCCGGAATGGTCAATATGTGCATGCGTGAGCAATACAAAATCAATTGTTTTCGGATCGAAAGTAAAAGCGGTACGATTCTTTTTATCTGCTTCACGCCCACCTTGGAACATGCCGCAATCGACTAAAAAACGCACATCCTCTGTTTCAATTAAATAACTGGACCCGGTAACTTCACCAACTGCGCCTAAAAAGGTTAGTTGCATGTTTGTCTATCTGTTGTTTGCAGTGAGTGTGTTGAGTACATGTAGTGTGCCATTAACCAGCAAATCCATTTCTTGCTCATTAATAACATAGGGAGGCATAAAATAGATAGTATTTCCCAATGGGCGCAGCAGTAATTTTTGTGTCAAGCCCGTCGCAAAACATTTTTCTGGAAAATCGGCGTCATTGGTTTCTACCTCAAATGCCCAGATCATGCCACAGTTACGGAAATTTTTTACTTTAGGATGTGTTGCCAGTGGTTTGGCAATTTTGTTCAGATATTCTGCTTTGGATTTGTTACTTTCCAATGCCTGATTTTGTTCAAAAAGCTCCAGTGTGGCCAATGCCGCACGACATGCCAGTGCATTGCCTGTGTGAGTATGTGAGTGTAAAAACGCATGCGCAGTTTTGTCCTGATAAAAGGCCTGGAAAATATCATCGGGTGTCATCACAACGGAAAGAGGCAGATAACCACCACTGAGTCCCTTAGACAGACATAAGAAGTCAGGCGCGATATCAGCCTGATTGCATGCGAACATTGTGCCGGTTCTGCCAAAACCCACGGCAATTTCATCGGCAATCAAATGTACTTGATATTGATCGCATATTTCTCTGGCACGTTTTAAATAGATGGGATGATACATGCCCATACCCATTGCGCCTTGAACCAGCGGTTCGATGATTAATGCGGCTGTTTCAGAATGATTTTTTGACAGATAGTCTTCTAGTGCAGTGGCAGCATTCAGTGCGTGCTCTTCAGCAGAATCATTGTTTTGGGCATAGCGCCAATCAGGGGTAGGCATATGCGTACAAGGGCGCAATAACGGCGCATAAGTCTTTTTAAAAATTGCCACATCGGTAACAGACAACGCGCCCAGTGTCTCACCATGGTAATCATTTTGCAGACTGATAAAATTATTTTTTTGTGGTTGACCATTTAATAACCAGTAATGAAAACTCATTTTTAAAGCAATCTCGATGGCTGAGGCGCCATCACTTGCATAGAAGCAATGCCCCAGATTACCGGGTGCTATTTGTTTGAGGCGTTCAGATAATGATACGACCGGTTCATGCGTAAAGCCTGCAAGCATGACATGCTCAATTTTCTCAAGTTGATCACAAATGGCCGCATTAATATGTGCATTAGTATGACCAAACAGATTAACCCACCAGGAACTAATCGCATCAAGATAACCTCTGCCTTCAATGTCATAGAGCCATACACCTTTGCCACGAACAATTGGAACAAGTGGAAAAGTTTCATGTTGCTTCATTTGGGTACAAGGGTGCCATACGGCGTTTAAGCTGCGTTCTAACAAATTTTTATTGTTCATTGTCTTGAAATTATTAGTAATAGGCCATATCATTATTAGCACTCGCTGTTGATGAGTGCTAATGTCGTTTTTTTGTGTTGTTAATTAATCAAACCCTCGATATTTGATGGAAAATTTTCTTTCATCATTGTAAATCCTGGTGCCAGTTTTAATTGCAGGATGTTAGCGTATTGAGAAAAAAGATTTCATTACATATTTGAGCTGACTAAGAATTAATTGGTAATTTCTAAAGTACAAATTATTTCATAAATTTCAGGTTATTAATTTTTAAATAGGAGAAGAAGTATGAATATTCGTCCTTTACATGACCGTGTGATCGTTAAACGGCTGGAAGATGAGCTTAAGACAACATCAGGAATTGTGATTCCTGATAGTGCAGCGGAGAAGCCTGATCAAGGTGAAATTTTAGCGGTAGGCAAAGGCAAAGTCGGTGATGATGGCAAGCTTCGTGAGCTGGAAGTCAAAGTTGGCGACAAAGTATTGTTTGGTAAATACTCAGGCCAGTCAGTAAAGGTTCAAGGTGAAGAACTTTTGGTTATGCGTGAAGAAGATATTATGGGTGTTATTGAGGGTTGATTGTTAAATCAGCGCACTGTTACTAAACATTAGTTTGAACGAATAGGAGAATGATTATGTCAGCAAAAGAAGTAAAATTTGGAGATTCAGCGCGTCATAAAATGGTGGCTGGTGTTAATGTTCTGGCCGATGCGGTTAAAGTAACTTTAGGACCTAAAGGCCGTAATGTTGTTTTGGAGCGTTCTTATGGTGCGCCAACCATTACTAAGGATGGTGTTTCAGTTGCAAAAGAAATTGAGCTGAAAGACAAGTTTGAGAATATGGGTGCGCAGATGTTGAAGGAAGTCGCGAGCAAAACATCCGACGTGGCTGGTGATGGCACGACTACCGCAACGGTTCTGGCACAATCTATCGTTAAAGAAGGCATGAAATATGTTGCTGCCGGAATGAACCCGATGGATCTTAAGCGTGGTATTGATAAAGCAGTTGGCGCCACCATTGAAGAATTAAAAAAACTTTCCAAGCCTTGTGCCACTGCAAAGGAAATTGCACAAGTTGGCAGTATTTCAGCGAATTCAGATGCTGAAATTGGTCAAATTATTGCAGATGCAATGGATAAGGTCGGTAAGGAAGGGGTGATTACGGTAGAAGATGGTTCAGGATTACAGAATGAACTGGATGTTGTGGAAGGGATGCAATTTGACCGTGGCTATCTTTCTCCTTACTTCGTTAGCAGTGCTGACAAGCAAATTGCACTGTTGGATGATCCATTTGTTCTCTTGCACGATAAAAAGATTTCTAATATTCGTGATTTATTGCCAGTATTGGAACAAGTTGCAAAAGCAGGCAAACCGTTGTTAATTATTGCTGAAGATATTGATGGCGAGGCATTAGCTACGCTGGTTGTTAACAATATCCGTGGCATACTCAAGACTTGTGCCGTTAAAGCACCAGGCTTTGGTGACCGTCGTAAAGCCATGTTGGAAGATATCGCAATTCTAACTGGTGGTACCGTGATTGCTGAAGAAGTTGGTTTGACTCTGGAAAAAGTAACACTGGAAGAACTGGGCCAAGCCAAACGTATAGAAATTGGCAAAGAGAACACCACGGTCATAGATGGTGCTGGTGATCATGCCAATATCGAAAGTCGTGTTGGGCAAATTCGTACTCAGATTGCAGAAGCAAGCAGTGATTATGACAAAGAAAAACTGCAAGAGCGCGTTGCCAAACTAGCTGGTGGTGTTGCACTGATTAAAGTTGGTGCTGCCACCGAAGTGGAAATGAAGGAAAAGAAAGCACGTGTTGAAGATGCATTACATGCAACACGTGCAGCGGTTGAAGAGGGAGTCGTCCCTGGTGGTGGTGTCGCGTTCCTGCGTACCATACCAGCTGTACGTAGTATTAAAGGTGATAATCATGATCAGGATGCTGGAATTAAAATCGTCTTGCGTGCTTTAGAAGAACCATTACGCCAGATTGTTACCAATTGTGGTGATGAGCCATCTGTTGTGGTTAATAAGGTTGTAGAAGGTAAAGGCAACTTTGGTTATAACGCAGCAACAGGTGAATATGGTGATATGGTAGCCACAGGTGTATTGGACCCAACCAAAGTTACCCGTTTTGCTCTGCAAAACGCTGCATCTGTTGCAAGTTTGATGTTAACAACTGATGCCATGGTTGCTGAGTTACCTAAGGATGATGCTGCTGGTGCAGCCGGTGGCATGGGCGGTATGGGTGGCATGGGTGGTATGGGCGGCATGGGTGGCATGGATATGTAGCATCCACCCAAGCTATTTAAAGATTCGTCGAGATAAGCCTGTAACAATTGATTGCTAAGATTATTTGGTCGTTTATTTGGCGATTCTTTAAAGCTTGATGTACACACTTCCCAATAAGCCAGGCCCCGAATTCAATGGGGCCTGGTGTTTTTTTCAGTATGATTGAATGAATAGAGGTGCTTATAATGCGCTTTATCTTTTATCTGCTGATGTCTCATTGTGATAAATTCCAATTTTATGAATAATCCTCAACAATATACTGCATCTGAAGACTTACTTCAGGATCGCGTAATTCTGGTAACAGGCGCAGGCCAAGGCCTTGGCCGAACTGCTGCGTTAACATATGCGAAGCATGGGGCGACTGTGATCTTGCATGGACGCAAAGTAGAAAAATTAGAAGCAGTGTATGATGAAATTGAAGCACTCGGCAAAGCCCAAGCGATCATATATCCGCTAGACTTTCAAGATACCAAGGATGAAGATTATGCGGTGCTCGCGCAAGCCATTGGACAGCAACTAGGGCGTTTGGATGGGATTTTACACAACGCTGCTTTTTTGCATGGTTTGAGTCCGATTGAGAACCAAACGCTGGAACAATGGCAGTCTATACTACATATCAATTTATTGGTGCCATTTGCTTTGACTAACGCTTGTTTGCCTTTGTTAACAGCGGCTCCGGATGCGAGTGTTATTATGACAACCAGTACACAGGGGCAGCAGCCTTCAGCTTATTGGGGTAGCTTTGCAGTAGCAAAAGCAGGTTTAGAAGCATTGGTGAAGATTCAAGCCGATGAATGGGACACAATACCGAATTTACGGGTTAATGCGCTCGTGCCAGGTATTGTTAACTCACCGCAACGTGCTAAAACACATCCTGGAGAAGTAAAACAGTCACTTCCGCAGCCAGAGGATTTAATGCCCACTTATCTTTATCTTATGGGCGCTGATAGCAAAGGTGTCAGTGGTCAGACGATCTTTTGCCAAGGTGATGAATAGTATGGCTGTGAGGGACAGTAACAAGGTATAATCGCGAATCACAAATTAGTGCGCGAAAGTGGCGGAATTGGTAGACGCACCAGATTTAGGTTCTGGCGCCGAGAGGTGTGGGGGTTCGAGTCCCCCCTTTCGCACCATAGTGAGTACTATGGTTATGTATTATATAAGTTGAAAAAATAAATTTCATGTAATTGCTTTTGCAATATTTGTTAATAAATCAGGAATTTTAATGCAAGCAAATGTAGAAAACCTCGGTGCATTGGAGCGTCGTCTTGATATCACGGTTTCTCAGGATAAAGTTAAAGGAGAAGTTGCAAGTCGTCTAAAGCAGATGGCAAAAACAACTAAATTACATGGTTTTCGCCCTGGGAAAGTCCCATTTAAAATTGTTGAACAAAAATACGGATCCCAGATCCAGCAAGATGTATTGGGTGACATCATACAAAAAGAATTTAATGAGACGGTTAAAGAGTTGGATTTGAAGATTGCTGGATATCCAAGTTTTAAAGCGCAAGAATCCAGTGAAGATGTGAATGCTGATGAATATGCGTTTAGCGCGATATTTGAAGTTTACCCGGAAATAAAATTGGGTGATCTGAGTCAGCAAAGTGTGGAAAAACCAGTAGTGCAAGTTTCAGATGCAGATGTCGACAAAACAATTGAAATGATTCGCAAGCAACATGTGCAATATCAACCGGCAGACCGGCCAACAATGAGTGGTGACCGAGTCAAGATAGATTTCCATGGTGTTGTAGACGGAAAAGATTTTGCGGGTGGAAAAGCAGAAAATGTTGATTTGATTGTCGGCGAAGGAAAATTTTTAAAAGATTTTGAAGATGCGCTAGTAGACTCAAATGTTGATCAGGAAAAGTCATTTGATGTGGTTTTCCCAGAAGACTATCATGGTAAGGATGTTGCGGGTAAAACTGTGACTTTTGCGGTTAAGCTAAATGTCATAGATGTACCTGTATTACCTGAAGTTAATGCAGATTTCGCTAAATTATTAGGTATTCCTGATGGTGATTTGGAAAAAGTACGCGCTGGGATTCAACATGACCTTGAGCGTGAGGTTCTAAAGCGCACGAGGTCAAAACTCAAGGAACAAGTTATGCAATGTTTTTTGGAAACCACACAAATAGAAACACCTAATGTGTTGGTCAATCAAGAAACTGAGCGTTTAATAAAAGAAGCTGTTGATAATCTTGAATCACGTGGTATGAAATCAAAAGACATTCCACTTACGCCAGAAATGTTTAAAGATAAGGCTGAAAACAGAGTTAAATTAGGATTAATTTTGGCTGAATTGGTCAAAGTACATGATTTAAAAGCAACTCCTGAGAAAGTTCGTAGTATCATAGAGGAAATGGCTCAAAATTATGATAATCCTGAACAAGTTGTGAAATGGCATTATGCCTCTTCAGAGCGCTTGAAAGAAGTACAGTCATTGGCATTAGAAGATAATGTCGTGCAGTGGGCGCTAGAGAAAGTGAAAATGGTTGATAAAGCTGTAACTTTTGATGAAATGATGGGGATATCTTAATATGACGCAACAATTTGATCAGCAGGACAATTTAGCACCAAGAAATCTGGGACTGATTCCCATGGTGATTGAGACGAGTGGGCGTGGTGAGCGTGCCTATGATATTTATTCTCGATTATTAAAGGAGCGTGTCGTCTTTTTGGTTGGACCGGTTACTGAAGCATCTGCTAATCTCGTTGTTGCACAATTTTTATTTTTGGAATCTGAAAACTCCGATAAAGATATACATTTTTATATCAATTCTCCAGGTGGCATAGTTTCCGCCGGGCTGGCCATATACGATACGATGCAATATATTAAATCTGATGTCAGTACGTTGTGTATTGGTCAGGCTGCAAGTATGGGCGCGTTATTGCTAACAGCCGGCACTAAAGGAAAGCGCTTCTGTTTACCCAATTCACGCGTCATGATTCATCAGCCACTGGGCGGTTTTCAAGGGCAGGCATCAGATATAGAAATACATGCAAAAGAGATCTTGTATCTTAAAGCACGTTTAAATGAAATTATGGCAAAACATGCCGACAAGCCGGTATCTGATATTGAGAAAGATACTGATCGTGATAATTTTCTGAGTGCGGAAGAATCAGTAAAATATGGTTTGGTTGATGCTGTTATAACGCACAGAGAAGAAGATAAAGATTAATTTTGAAGTTGGTTTTATGCAAATAGAAAATCTTTCTTTTAATTTTGGGTATCTTTACTTGACTATAGCAGGATAAAAATTATGCCAGACAAAACTAGTGGTGAGAAACTACTTTACTGTTCATTTTGCGGTAAAAGTCAGCATGAAGTAAGAAAGCTAATTGCTGGCCCATCGGTATTCATTTGTGATGAATGTATTGAGCTTTGTAACGATATCATTCGCGAGGAAATGCAGGGTGATGAGGCAACAAAACTGGTCAAATCTAATTTACCCGTGCCGCATGAAATATGCGAGATATTGAATCAATACGTTATTGGGCAAGAGTCGGCGAAAAAGATTTTATCTGTCGCTGTTTATAATCATTACAAACGCCTTAAATTTGCAGCCAAATCCGATGATGGCGATGATATTGAGCTGGCTAAAAGTAATATTTTACTTATCGGCCCGACTGGTTCCGGTAAGACTTTATTAGCTCAGACACTGGCCAGGCTGCTTGATGTGCCCTTTATCATGGCTGATGCAACCGCGTTGACTGAAGCAGGTTATGTGGGCGAGGATGTTGAAAATATCATCCAAAAACTACTGCAAAAATGTAATTATGATGCGGATAAAGCGCAGCGTGGCATTGTTTACATTGATGAGATTGATAAAATATCACGTAAATCAGACAACCCTTCAATTACTCGTGATGTCTCCGGTGAAGGTGTACAACAAGCGTTGTTGAAATTAATTGAAGGAACCACTGCATTAGTTCCGCCGCAAGGTGGACGCAAGCATCCTAATCAAGAGTTTGTGCAGGTTGATACGACAAATATACTGTTTATATGCGGTGGCGCATTTGACGGCCTTGACAAGGTGATAAGAGGGCGCTCAGAGAAGGGTGGAATTGGCTTTGGTGCAGATGTTAAAAGCAATGATCGCAAGGATATTAATGTAGTTTTGCAGGGTGTTGAGCCGGAAGACCTTGTTAAATTTGGTTTGATTCCGGAATTTGTTGGCCGCTTGCCAGTTGTTGCGACACTGGATGAACTGAATGAAGACGCGTTGATCCAAATTCTAACAGAGCCGAAAAATGCACTGATTAAGCAATATTGGAAAATGTTTAACATGGAAGGCGGTGTTGAACTTGAGTTCCGTGAACAAGCGTTGAAGGAAATTGCTAAAAAGGCATTGATGCGCAAGACTGGCGCACGTGGTTTGCGTTCTATTCTGGAAGAAATTCTGCTGGATATTATGTATGACCTTCCTTCATTGGAAAATGTGACTAAAGTGGTGATTGATTACAATTCGGTTAATGACGATATTAAACCGATTCTGATCTACTCGGATCAACCAAAGGTTGCCAAACGTTCTAAATAAATCATCTTGATTTATTCTATTAGATGCAGTTTTTGTTTGTTGATTTGACACTAACTGCTCAGGCTGCTGTAGAACTGATTAGACGGGAATTACGGATATATTGGTTTCAGTTTTGACGGTTCTCGCTGAGCTGAATTGTGTTACTGTAAATTGATCTATTGTTCATCTTGAGTTTCTAATTTACACCCTTACATTTATCATTAATAGTAATCTTTATAGATGAGAAAATATGACTACTTTAGCATATGATTCTGAACGACTAGTTTTACCGCTACTACCTTTACGTGATGTAGTTGTTTTTCCGCACATGGTCATTCCATTATTTGTTGGCCGGGAAAAATCAATTAAAGCGCTTGAACTTGCCATGGAGTCGAATAAAAGTATCCTCCTTGTTGCACAGCGCATCGCAGCTAAGGATGATCCTGCTCCAGAAGATCTTTATGATGTTTGCAGTGTGGCCAGCCTGTTACAGATGCTTAAATTGCCTGATGGCACGGTTAAAGTCCTAGTAGAAGGCAATCATCGTGCACGTATACAAGAATTAATTGAATCAGAAACGCATTTTTCTGGAACAGCATCACAAATCGTCATAGAAAATGAGGATAATCCGGAAGCCGAGGCGATGCGGCGTGCAATCCTGACCCAATTTGATCAGTATGTAAAACTCAATAAAAAAATCCCACCAGAAATCATTACTTCATTGGGTGGAATTGATGAAGCAGGTCGTTTGGCAGACACAATTGCGGCTTATCTCCCATTAAAACTCGAACAAAAACAAGAAATTCTTGAGATTTTTGATGTGCCTAAGCGTTTGGAACATCTACTGGGTTTACTTGAAACCGAGCTGGACATCCTGCAAGTTGAAAAACGTATTCGTGGCAGAGTTAAACGCCAGATGGAAAAAAGTCAGCGTGATTACTATCTCAATGAACAGGTTAAAGCCATTCAGAAAGAGCTGGGTGAAGGTGAAGATGGCGCTGATCTGGAAGAAATTGAGAAAAAAATCAAATCAGCTCAGATGCCAAAAGAAGCACGCACTAAAGCAGAATCAGAGCTGAAAAAACTGCGCTTAATGTCGCCCATGTCGGCTGAAGCAACCGTTGTACGCAATTACATTGATACTTTGGTTGCTTTGCCATGGAGAAAGAAAAGCAAAATCAGCAAAAACTTAAAAACGGCTGAAGCTGTTCTGGAAAAAGATCATTACGGTTTAGAAAAGGTTAAAGAAAGAATTGTTGAATATTTAGCTGTGCAGCAAAGAGTTGAAAAATTAAAAGCCCCCATTCTCTGTTTGGTTGGTCCACCAGGTGTTGGTAAAACATCATTAGGGGAATCCATTGCACGCGCGACAAATAGGAAATTTGTCCGTATGTCCTTGGGCGGCGTGCGAGATGAAGCAGAGATTCGTGGTCATCGACGAACCTATATTGGTTCTATGCCTGGAAAAATATTGCACAATATGAGTAAGGTTGGTGTTAAAAACCCCTTATTCCTGCTTGATGAAGTTGACAAAATGGGCATGGATTTCCGTGGAGATCCTGCCTCTGCATTACTAGAAGTTCTAGACCCGGAACAAAATAATTCTTTTGTTGATCACTACGTAGAAGTTGAATACGACTTGTCTGACGTGATGTTTGTGGCGACTGCTAATTCCTTAAACATCCCGCCTGCATTATTGGACCGCTTGGAAGTGATTAATTTGTCGGGCTACACAGAAGACGAAAAGTTGAACATCTCTACCAAATATTTATTGTCCAAGCAGATGGAGAACCATGGGCTCAAAGAAAACGAATTAAGCCTGTCTGACTCAGCGCTACGTGATATTACACGCTATTACACAAGAGAAGCTGGTGTACGTGCCATGGAGCGAGAAATCTCAAAAATATGCAGAAAAGCCGTTAAAGCCCTGCTGCTTAAAACAGGCAAAGAAAAAATATCGGTTACTACACGCAATCTTGATAAATTCCTGGGTGTAAGGCGCTTTAGCTATGGTATCGCAGAGGAGGAGAGTCAAGTTGGACAAGTGACAGGCTTGGCTTGGACTGAAGTTGGTGGGGAATTGTTGACTATTGAGGCAGTAGTCTTGCCCGGCAAGGGCAAAACAATTACCACGGGTAAGCTTGGTGAAGTCATGCAAGAATCTATTCAGGCAGCATTATCGGTTGTCAGAAGCCGTTCTCAAGTGCTGGGTATTGCGGAGAATTTCTATCAGAACAATGATATTCACGTACATTTGCCTGAAGGCGCAACACCTAAAGATGGCCCAAGTGCAGGTATTGGTATTTGTGTCGCGATTGTGTCGGTGTTAGCTGATATTGCCGTTAAGTCTGATGTGGCAATGACCGGGGAAATTACCTTACGTGGTGAAGTGCTCCCGATCGGTGGCCTTAAAGAAAAACTTCTGGCTGCGCATCGTGGTGGAATTAAAACAGTTTTAATTCCAGAAAAGAATGTTAAAGATTTAGCGGACATTCCTGCAAATATTAAAAATCAATTGATGATTCATCCAGTAAAATGGATTGATGAAGTGCTCGACTTGGCGCTGGAACATAAACCTGAAGCTATTTCTGCACCGATTACTTCCACTTCTATACAGTCTGGTAAAGAAGACAAGGCGACTCAAACAGTCATAAAACACTAATCGTGTACCAGCCAATAAACAATGAGGCTGTCCGAGAATAGTAATCGTAGCGAAGGAAAGCCATTTTGAGACAGATTCTTTGATCATTTGAGGCGAATAGTTGTTCTATTTAACGAAGATTATCGGGAAATATGACCAAAATGGCTTTTCCGTAGTAGATTATTCTATTCTCGGACAGCCTCCTAATATCAAGGCATATTGCAGACAAAATATGCCTTGATGGTTCATTCTGTTTATGGATAAATTTAACCTGAAAAGACGACAATTACTGCAATATGGTTTTTTGGGTCTTGGTGCATTTGTTGGAAACAATCTCCTCGCTGGATTACCTCAGTCATCATCTTTATCAAAGGCATCGTTGGGTCCACTGCTTGCGCCTGATCAGAATGGTGTGCGTTTACCTAAAGGTTTCTCTTCTCGAATTGTTGCACAATCAGGCCAGAAAATTTCTAGTTATACATGGCACGCCGCGCCTGATGGTGGTGCGGTCTTTGCCTCGGAAGACGGCGGCTGGGTGTATGTTTCCAATAGTGAAATGACAGATAATGCCGGTGGCGTAGGCGCATTACGATTTAATCAACAAGGTGAAGTTATTGATGCCTATTCTATTTTAAGTAATACTAGCCGTAATTGTGCAGGGGGCCATACACCTTGGCAAACATGGTTATCTTGCGAAGAAGTCGAAAAAGGGCAAGTTTGGGAATGCGATCCTTTTGGCATTAACCCGCCTAGTGTAAGAGAAAAACTCGGGTTATTTAACCACGAGGCGGCTGCCTTTGATATAAAAAATAAGCAACTTTATCTCACTGAAGATGAGCCTGATGGTTGTTTATATCGCTACACTGCGCATTCATTTGATGCGTTGGGAAATCCTGATTTGGATGATGGTTTTCTTGAAGTGGCTGAAGTTCTCTCCAGCCGTATTGGCAAAGTACGCTGGCATCGACTACCTGATCCGCTGGCAACCACGACACCCACGCGTAAACAGCTGACAAATGCCAGCCACTTTGATGGTGGCGAAGGCATTTGGTACCATGACGGTAGCGTTTACTTTACGACCAAAGGTGATGATCGTGTGTGGGCATTTCATATCCAGGATAGTCAATTAAGCATAGTTTACAATGCTGCTTTCTATTTGTGGCCGGTCCTAACGGGTGTTGATAATATTACCGCAAATAAATCTGGCGATTTGTTGGTTGCGGAAGATGGCGGTAATTTGCAAATTGTAATCATTAGCAATAAAGAGGTGTACCCCTTGCTGCAAATCGTTGATCAAGACCGTTCGGAAATCACGGGGCCTGCATTTAGTCCTGATGGCTCCCGTTTGTATTTTAGTTCTCAACGTGGAAAAAGCGGGCGATCAGAAGATGGCATCACATATGAAATAATCGGACCGTTTTAGATATAATTATTCGATTCTAATGACGAAAATAAGATGGCGCGGCTTATCCACGATCTGATTTATTGTTCTGCTAATACAATGCCTGAGAAGGAGGCACTATCGTATCAGAATAATAAAGTAAGTTATGCAGACTTAGTTAAAGAAATTGAAGTCATCGCTGGTGGGTTGCTAGATGTTGGGCTTGGCAGACATGAACGTGTAGCCGTTTATCTGGAAAAACGTATTGAAACCGTAAGTTTTTCATTCTCGGCAACTTTGGCTGGCGGCGTTTTTGTGCCAGTCAACCCGCTTCTCAAACCCGACCAGGTTGCTTATATCTTGGCTGACTGCAATGTGAGGATTCTACTCACCTCAGTAGAAAGATTGAAGTTATTAGCCTCCGTTTTGTCGGCTTGTCCCGATCTCCATACGGTTATCGTAGTGGATGTCAGAAATGAACTGCCTAATATTCCAGATCTGGATATTCTGCAATGGCAACAACTTCATTCATCCGGTGTGACAAAATTTACTCGCCATACGATTGATAGTGATATGGCTGCCATACTTTATACTTCAGGCAGCACAGGAAAACCCAAAGGAGTGGTTCTTTCGCATCAAAATATAGTTGCAGGAGCAAAGAGTGTCTCGCAGTATTTAGAAAATAATTCTGACGATAAAATCTTATCCGTGCTGCCATTAAGCTTTGATTATGGCTTAAGCCAACTCACAACAGCATTTAATGTGGGCGCCACAAATGTTTTGATGAATTACTTGTTGCCACGTGACATTATAAGAACAATAAAAGATCAATTAATTACCGGTCTCGCTGCTGTACCGCCCTTATGGATTCAATTGGCCCAAATAAATTGGGAAGGGGTGACATCATTACGTTATATTACAAATTCAGGTGGTGCAATGCCACGTGCCACGCTTGATTTACTTCGCGCTGCATTGCCTGATACAAAAATCTTTTTAATGTATGGTTTGACCGAAGCTTTCCGTTCCACCTACTTACCACCGAAACAAATTGATCTGCGCCCAGACTCAATAGGTAAAGCCATTCCAAATGCTGAAGTTCTTGTATTACGTGAAGATGGGTCACATTGTGACCCTGAAGAGCTTGGCGAGCTGGTACATCGTGGGGCATTAGTTTCAATGGGCTATTGGAATGATGTTCAAAAGACAGAAAAGTGTTTCAAGCCCATTGCATCAAGTCAGGATGGACTAACCATTCCGGAATTAGCCGTATGGTCGGGTGATACGGTCAAAATGGATGATGAAGGTTATTTGTACTTTATTGGTCGTCGTGACGAAATGATCAAAACATCTGGTTATCGTGTCAGCCCCACAGAGATTGAAGAAGTAATTTATGCCATAGACGCGGTAGGAGAGGCTGTTGCACTGGGTGTTCCGCATCCAATGTTGGGTCAGGCAATTGTTGTTATTGCCACATCACGTAATGGCGCCACACTGGATACTGATATGTTAGTTGCAACTTGTAAGCAACATTTCCCCGCCTTTATGGTTCCCAGTCATTTTGATATACGTGAGTTAAATCTACCAAGAAGTCCAAATGGTAAAATAGACCGCAAGTCTCTTTTTCTAGAGATGCAACATATTTTTATGGAAGATACCAAGTGACCGGAACACGACCCAAACATGCTGCATTAACTCAATTTCCTATTGTAGAAAATTGCCTGCAAATTGGTGGTCTGACACTCACAAGACTTGCCCAACAAGTCGGTCAGACGCCATTTTATGCGTATGACCGGCAGAAAATCACAGAACGAATTGCGCTACTTCGTAAACATCTGCCTGAAGAAATCCACCTGCATTATGCGATGAAAGCGAATCCGATGCCTGCTGTAATTCAACATTTGGCGCATTTGGTTGATGGCATTGACGTGGCTTCAGTTGGAGAAATGCGAGCAGCGCTAGATACCATCATGTCGGCAGACAGAGTAAGTTTTGCTGGGCATGGAAAAAAGGCGCATGAACTTTCCTGTGCAATTGCCGCAGGCATTGTTCTAAATATGGAATCCGAACAGGAAATGGAATTGATTGCCGAATTAGGCAATGAGGTGGGTATTCGTCCAAATGTTGCAGTGCGTGTTAATCCTGATTTTGAATTAAAATCTTCCGGCATGAAAATGGGGGGTGGTCCAAAGCAGTTTGGTGTAGATGCCGAACGTGTGCCAGAAATGCTGCGTAGAATCGGTAAACTTGGTTTGAATTTTATGGGTCTCCATATTTTTAGCGGTTCACAGAATTTGAAAGAAGCTTCTATTCAGGAAACACATGAAAAAACCTTTCAACTCGGCATACAACTTGCGCAACATGCACCTTCATCGGTTAAAACGTTAAATATTGGCGGCGGTTTTGGCATTCCTTATTTTCCTGGCGAGACAACACTTGATATTGCAGCCATTGGTAATAATTTAAAACGCTTATTACCCGATGTAAAACAAGAATTACCTGAAGCACAAATTGTGATTGAACTGGGTCGTTACATCGTTGCAGAGGCGGGCATTTATGTCTGTCGTGTGTTGGAGCGTAAACAATCCAGGAATGAAATTTTTTTAGTTGCTGATGGCGGCCTGCACCATCATTTGGCGGCTTCTGGCAATTTCGGACAGGTCATTCGGAAAAACTATCCAGTGATTATTGGCAATAAAGTACAAAGTGATGAAAAAGAAACGGTGTCAATCGTTGGGCCACTATGCACGCCTTTAGATTTATTGGCAGATAAAATGGAACTGTCCAGAGCGGAAGTTAATGACCTTGTCGTTGTTATGCAATCAGGTGCTTATGGTTTAACAGCCAGTCCAACTGCATTCTTAGGACATCCAGCGGCGGTAGAGGTACTCGTATAAGCTAGTGTTCCGACTACTTGCTATCTGCTTGTATTAACTTAGTTATCCAAATAATCGTCTGATCAAATAATTCATCGCGCCACTCTATTCTTGAGAACGTGTGATCTGAATCTGGAATGTTCATACATCGTAACTTTATTGAGTTCTATCATTCTATTCCAAATTTCCGATGATTCAACGTAGTCTTTAAATTCTCTTGCAATATAGTCATAACCGCTTTGAACGAAGCCGCTACGCGGCAGGAAAAAAGGCGCATCTGCGGTACTCTCTTTATTAGCCCAATATTGGGCTGTCACATTGAGTAGTTTACCGATGATTTCCAGAGAACAAAAGCGTTTTGACCGTCTTTACGCGCACCATTTGCGTGCACTCAAGCTTCATGGCTACAGTGCCAGCACAATAGATGTTTATGCCCGTGCTGTGCGGCGTATTTGCACCCATTTTGATTGTGCCCCGGACAAATTGAGTGTTGAACAGATGGAAGTTTACTTTGCAGCGTTAGTGGACAGTCATTCATGGGCCACGGTGCGGGTTGATCGTAATGGTCTCCAGTTCTTCTGGAAACACATTCTCAAA
>JAJFJK010000137.1 GCA_021774075.1 Nitrosomonas sp.
GAGTGTCGCGCAGTAGCGTACTGAAGTCGTTAAGTAAATCAGGCAACGCCTCTTTCCAGTGCAGATTGCTGGGCCAGTCGCGCAGGGTGGAATGCACATAATCCGCTGATAGAACAATTTCCCATTCGACCAGGTCTGTGATTCGCGCGGGTTCGACGAGTTCATCATTTTCTTCACTCCAACGGAATGGTTCGCGCAGTGTTACACGTGGCGTCAGTATCTCGCGAAGTTCAAACCGTAAGATAGTCGTGAGGCCTTCGCGCTTAAGTCGACCAAGCCAGCCAAAGATGTCAGAGCGGTGCGCGTATGTTTTTAACCGCCCGGAAAGAATTACTCGCCAAAGAGTGCGCATCATCGGTCGTGGGATCGCATAGGGTGCATTGAGCCGAATGCGATCGAGTTCGTCGTGTTTGCTCTCAAGTTCAAGCTTGTCTAATTCTTCCAGGCGGTATTTAACACACCGGAGGAAATCTTCGTGCAGTTGCCCTCCACGCTTGGCCAGCCACAGCACGAGCTTTGGGTCATCGAGATGTCGCTTCAACCAGTGCGCCAGATGGCGCATCACATCGTCCCACCGACTGGCGGTGGCACCCGCATCAACTAGTGTCATCCGAGAAGCAAGGCCATAAGGAGTTGGCCTGGAGGTTAGGCTGAAGGCCAGTTTTTCATCTTTCTCGATCTTTGGTGAAACTCCGAAACGCCCAAGGTCGGTATGTCGATAGCGCTCCTCACACAGCGGCTCTAGCCAGTCCAAGGACGGCACCGGGTCGAGGTCGGCAAAGCGTTTGGCTGGAATCCCCTTTGTGTCGCTTAACGCCCATAGCATGCGCCCGACAAAATCATCCTCATTGGTGCTCGCTAACGGCTTGGATATCGCGCACTCGATGACGATGCGTTCCTTGCCGCGCACGCCATCGCGGTAGGTTCCAGCCCATGTGCGTAACGTCTTGTGCAGATAACTATGGCGGTTGTGTTCGCGATAGAGAATGGGCGTGACGTTTTTGCCCTGCCATTCATTCGCGCGATCATTTTCCTTACCTTTGGAATAGCTGCCGAATGCGAACATCTCCGGTGGAGATTCACCCAACAGGCGGTCAGCTGCCAGTGCGTCCATCATATAGCGCAATACTGGATCGTTGATGCTATAGCCGACGAAGCAAACTGTGTAGTTGCGAAACAACTCACTGACAAAGCGTGCAGCCCAGCGTTCTGTGAGGTAGGCCAAGCCAAAGTCACCACTGGACACAACCAAGTCATCGAGATCACTGCTTGTTGGTGCTGATGACAGCAGTCCGTGCAAATATACGAGCCCGTCCCAGCGATTCTTGGGAACTCTAAGAAGGGGCGCTTGGAAGCACTTGATGGTCAGCCCTTTGGTCGCGATTATTTTCTCGAATAGTCGGTCAAAGTTGGTGGTGATAAGCCGGACGTGCCCATCGCGGCTCTTCGCGAGCGTCAGCAATGCTTCGTGGGTAGTCGTCGCATTCGGGGCGCTGAGATTGGGCGTAAGAATTTCCGCCATCTTCTGCCGCACGATTTCCCGGCCTCCGTTGATTTTGGCTTCCAGAAGACCTATGGCAGTGTCAAATTGGCCAGCCTTGATAGCCGCTTGCTGAATTGCATCTGGGGGTTCGCCAAGTTCTTTGTAGAGCGTGCTCACCAAATCACCAAAACCAGGCAATCGTGCTGGGTAGGAAATGCCAGCCCCGCAGAAGAACACGACTCGTCCTTCCTCATGCGCCTGCAGTAGGCGCTCTGGAATATCAGGACCGTTGCGAACGAATTGCATAATCAGTCGGCCTCTGTAAACAACTGCTTTGGCGTTACGGTTGACATAGACTCGTCTATGTTTGCTTGAACCGACCTAGTATGCCTTGGTTGGAGGATACCTACAACGATGTGCATGTTCACAATTTCCCCGATAAGGGGACATATTATCAGGAAGAAAGAGCTTGCCCCCACAGAAATACAAATCTTACTTGGCAGGATCACAAGGAACGTCTCCTTCTGACCAAAGTAACAGGCTGCAATAATGTTGGAAACAGCCACTCGCAGCAAACTGTATCAGATAATGACCGCTTAGGCCGAGGAGCAGCCGTTCGTAGCGATCGCACTGATCGTCTCCAAAGGGTCGAATGCCGACTGTACGATTCAATCGTGCTTTAAGTCCGAAAGTGTCAGATCGCCCATACAAATTAATAAAACGTGTGAAAGAGTATTTTATTGTGAATTGTTTTTCGTGATCGCCCCAGCAGTGCCCCACGGCAATAAAAAAAGGGCTAGCATCTCTGCTAACCCCTTGTTTTATTTGGCTCCCTGACGAGGGCTCGAACCTCGGACAAACGGATTAACAGTATTCGATCCACCAATTCCATGCAGTTCCAAGAACTTCTCAACTCGTTGTTATTCATAATTATCTGTTGGCCATCGTTAGTGCCAAACATCTGCCGGTTTCTCTTGATTTGTGTAATTATCTGAGCACGATTACACAGGAATTACACGGATATGATGCGCTAACATCTATTGATATGGCTCCCATGCTCTATAACACGCACTGTGACTTAAGTTGTGCCTTCTGTGTTTTGCTCACTCTCCTGCAAGCTTTTTTGTGTGGGTTTATGAAAAAGAAGGCTAAGCGCGGCACTAGGAATTAAAGTTGTGAAGAATTATCCCCGCCCCGTCTAAATACTTGAGTAGCGGCCTTAGAGTTTGAAGATATGGAATTTGCCACATGTTCTTTTGCTCAATTCGTTTACTTTGTTAACCCCAAAGTTAACACTTCTTAACAGTTCACCAAATTAAAGAAATGCAAAAGTGTTAACCACTTTTAAAAGTTAACTCACTAGATTTATTGCGAGGTCTTCATGCCCCGCATGTTCAGAACCCTAAGAAGGACCCGTTGAGCAATATTGATAAACATTTGCTGCGAAGCCGCCTGGAGCCTTGGAGTTCGAGTTCTGTTAATAACTGTACGCACAGTGATAATAATCACATTAATCTATGATTAAATATTGAATAGTAATTGAGATTGCAAGATATAATCAACAAAATGATTGATCTCTGTTTTAAAAAATGCAAGATTGTTGCCAACTTTTGCATTTTAAGAGCTTTATTTAGATGAAACTATCAATATGGTTCTATATTTTGGTGTGAAAGTAATAAAAAAACATGGATTTCCCATAATAATGTTTATGGGGGTTTATTTCTCATCAACATACTGTTAGCGCTCCAAAAATGAGGAGGAGTAATTAAATGCGTAATAGGTTAATCATACCCGAGAACAATTGTGAAGAATACTGACTTACCGAAAAAATATGCCCAAGAATCGGTTCTGGTGTGTGCTAGAGAAAGCTTGGTGCCTTTACTTCAGGGAGTAGGTGTAATCCCACCTTGTGATGAATTATGGGCGAAAATCATGAGCGCTTTCCCTATGCGAAGAGAACTCGCAGAGCGTAGTACGGATGTTATACAGTTGGTGTCTTATTTCGTTGTTACCAATGATGGTGCCTATTTAACTCATAAAAGAAGCAAAAAACAACCTG
>JAJFJK010000138.1 GCA_021774075.1 Nitrosomonas sp.
TTAACTTGCTCATTTATAGTTGCTTTTAGATTGTCTTTGATGCCTCTACTTTACCATTTATGAGCAAGTTCTTTTCTTTCTTGGCTGTTCCAGCCACATAATTCCCTTTATTTTTATGAGTTTTGCAAGAGGCTCAATAGACCACCAATTGTTTTAGTTTTGCTTTCACCGCCATGCTGTGCATGGCGAATTACTAATTCTCGTCAAAAATCAGTCCCATTGCCAGTCTTGTAATTATCTCGGACACGCGTGATATCGAGATCGATGAGAACTGTCCTTTTACTTGTTGTGCATTTTCTCACCACACTCGCAAAACTGGTGGGACTGGGTGGTGCACGGGCCGTCGTAGCAGATAAAGCATCACTCATCGTCATCAACCAATCCCGGCAAAGGGCTCCTAACCTAACGGGCCTCGATCGATTCCTGTTTGGCTTTTGGTTGCTATTCATGAACCCAAAGCGTCTATTCAAAAGTAACGTCATCCTAATCTTGGCCGTCAGCTATTATCGGGATTTGAGACAAGGTACCTTTGCGTCTTGGGAAAAATTTACGTTAGCATGAAGGCTGTAATTTTAATGTTGGGCGCCTTGTGAGAGTTAACTTGGCAATACCCATCCGCGCCTTGATTGATATGTTTTAAAAGAATGCTACTGTTTTCAAATCGGGCAAGCTAGTCTGGGAAATAACAAACAAAGAGGAATAGATACAATGTCCGTTTCTGTTGTTGTTGAACTGAAATGTAAGCCAGAGTCCACGAGTGAGATGATGGCAACCATAAAAATTATTTTACCTGAAACACGGGTTTATGAAGATTGCGAAAGCATTATTGCCACCATCCGACAGGATGACCCCAACAAGATTGTTCTTATAGAGAGTTGGGACTCCAGGGAAAGTCACGAAAAGTATATGGCCTTTAGAACTGAAACGGGTACGATGGATGCGTTAGGTGCGTTGCTTGCGGTCGAACCGACTGTGAGTTACTCAGACCGGTTTGACGCATAAACCTTCGAACGTCGGCCACATTCCAATCTACAAGTACACCACGAGACAAACTAAATATCTCTAGGGGAACTGCCAAGTTAAACATTTCTGAGCGACAATAGCGAAATGAATTGTTCAGCGACTCTATACAAACGTCATCGATTCCCACCAGAGATCATTCAGCATGCTGTGTGGCTTTATCATCGATTTAACTTAAGTCATCGTGATATAGAAGATCAATTACGAAATACTAATTTATGCACAAATTGATACTTAGCCTAACTGTCGGCGCTTTTTTATTGAAGATACTTTGAATTTAAGTCTTAATAAGATTTTCATGAGAATCTTCGCCATCGCATAGGACTAAAATCTAAAAGTACGATGCTCGGTGTAAGTCTAAGCAAAAAAAGGCCTGCATCGCTGCAAGCCTTTAAATATATGGCTCCCTGACGAGGGCTCGAACCTCGGACAAACGGATTAACAAGTGTTTTAACACGCTATTTTTATAACTATTACACCCGCCAGTGCTCGCCAACAACCGTCATTTTTGTCACACCTTATTATTAAAACTGTACAAAAAAGATAATCCGGACAGATCATTTGCTACAAACCCGGACAGTTTACTTGTTCTCTACATTTGCTCATTTACATCTTGAGCTTTTAATAACATTAATATAAGGTAAGCGTAATACTGGTAGCAATCTTACTTTTAAGGAGCCAAAGTTATGCTTATTACATCCAAAGGTCAAATCACCATACCTAAAAAATATAGAGAATCATTGGGTTTATTGCCACATACCCATATTGAGTTTGAATGCATCGGGGATGAACTACGCATCAAAAAGGCAAAGCAAGTTGTCCGGGGAAAAAGAATAATCGAATTGATGGCAGGAAAAAGCACAGTTCCCATGAGTACCGACGAAATTATGAAATTAACACGCGACTAAAAATGCCGGCTTTAATTGACAGTAATGTCATTCTGGATATCTTTACCAGAGACACCAAATGGTTTGATTGGTCATCAAAGACACTTGCCTATTATGCCGAACGCGAATTACTCTATATTAACCCCATTATCTACTCTGAAATCTCGATAAGTTTTAAACGTATTGAGGAATTGGATCAGGCCTTACCAAATGATTATATTCTTCGGGAAGACCTACCCTATGAAGCTGCTTTCCTGGCGGGCAAATGTTTCCTGAAGTACCGAAAATCTGGTGGTGTTAAGCATGCACCACTTCCAGATTTTTATATTGGTGCACATGCGGCGATAAGAGGATGGGATATCATTACCCGCGATAATGGTCGTTACAAAACATACTTTCCAAAATTAAGCGTTATTACTCCATCATAAGATATCGTGGGGTAAATGATTAAAGCCTCCTTCACTCTTGCACCTCAAATCGAAAGGTTTCACTTTCAATGATAAGCCCGTCTTTAGTTTCTGTAACAACTTTCCAACGATAGATTTCACCAGGCTCCAGGTTTTTAATGCTTACGCTGGTAGGCTGTACTGTGTGAAATACTAATTTATGTACGCAATCGGTTTTTTAGTTTAACTTGTCGTTTACCTGCAAGCATGTAAGATAAGTTAGATGATCGCAAAGATTCAATTCTTGATTTACTTTTTTGTAACAATCGCTAGGCTCATTAGGCCGGGCGGCGTAAAAACTGTAGTGGCAGAAAACTTGCTACTGAAACAGCAACTGATGACATTGACACGCCAACGATCACGTACACCTAGACTGACTACTTTTGATCGCTTCTTGTTCGGTTATCTTGCATTTTTTATCAGCAAAGCACGACTTCAGAAAAATAGCGATTTCATTGAATCCCGCCACAATCTTGATAGTTTTATCAGGCACTGGTTAAAAGAAAATATCAATGCCTATATTCTCGCCAAACACTAACAAAACCCGGACGTAAAGGACCTGAACAAGACTTGATTGAACTTG
>JAJFJK010000139.1 GCA_021774075.1 Nitrosomonas sp.
ATAGAGCCTCAACCAGCATATTCCATCAGGGACAGAGGAAATGTGAAATGTACCTCACTCAAAGTCCGGATGTATGGCTGCAATCTTATACCTTCTTAAAATCATTGACTGAATGCTTGGCAAAACGTGGGCGTCCATGTAAGTCCTAATCAATATCCAGAGGCCATGCCAGCATTCACTATCGCCATGGATAATGCGGCACTCAAACTTTCGCAAGAGATACTGGAATGCGCCAAAGGACTTGATGAAAAGTTTGATGATGTTGTTGCCAAAAATGATGCGCTGCAGATCTTCAAAACAGGTGCGGAAGCTTATCTTGGGATGTTGCCTCAGTTGCTTGAGGGGCAGGTGCGAATAGAAGCGCTTCTCAAAGATGGTGTATCGCGGATTCTTCAAAGTATTGAGCAAACAGCGAAATCCAGCAGTGCAGATTCCGAAGAAGAAACGCTTAACAAATATCAAAAACTACTTGCACATCTTGATCAGCGTGAATTTGATCAGTTGCTTGCTTATGTGCCAAGTAGTCCGAGTGTTTATCGCGCCCAGTGTATTGCTCGCTGGGCGCAACCCCGTTACGCTATCGACAAGCAATTTACGCCGCTGACTTTACTGCTTGATCAAGGCGAGGAAGCGCAGGGTGAGCGATATCAGAAAGACCGTGAATTTCATGATCTGCGTGATGTATTAAAAGCGGTAGACGCCGCAAAAGATCCTGTAATTGTTGTTACTGGCGCACCGGGCAGCGGTAAGAGCACGTTGCTGCGCCGCCTCGAGTTGGATCTTGCCAGTATGGCTTTGCGTTCAGGAAACCCGCAAGAACCACAGACAATTTTTCTGCCACTGAATGCCTTTGGGCAGCGTAAAGGCGAAATTCCTGATCCAGCCACCTGGGTCGCAGAGTATTGGGCCAGGATGACAGATGGTTTGTCCGGCTTTGATGCGCTGCTTCGGCGTCCACTGATACTGCTGTTGGATGGTTTGAATGAAATGCCGCATACGAGCCACGATGACTATGATGATCGCATGGCCGTTTGGAAGACGTTTCTGGATCGACTGGTACGTGATCATCCTCATGTTCGTGTTGTTTTTAGTTGTCGTACACTCGATTATGGTAGCAAACTCACCACCAAAGACCTGCCGCGCGTACCTCAGGTAGAAATCACACCGCTGACTTCGCAGCAGGTGCAGGACTTTCTTGAGCTGTATAGTCCGCAAAATGCACAAGCCATATGGAACCAGTTAAAAGATTCATCGCAACTGGACCTCTACCGGTCGCCCTATTATCTTACGTTGCTGATTAAACAAGCCAGCGACGGAAAAATTCCCGAAGGCCGGGCAGAGTTGTTTACCGGCTTTGTACGCGCAATGCTTAAACGCGAAATTGATGCAGATAATCCACGTTTGCGTGATCAAGATTTGTTTCAATCGCGTGATCAAAAGCGTATCGGGCAATGGCAAACTATTTACGAACTGCCTGCACGCGGGCAATTGTTCAATGCGCTGGCGGCGTTTGCCTTCCGATTGCAGACGCAAAGTAACAATGGTGACGGCGGCGACAAGTCGCAGGTGCGTGTCGATTATGATGAAGCGTTGGACAGCTTATCGGAAAAAATAGCTGACGAACAGCAGCAGGAAAATTTGCTGAGTGCGGCAGCCGATCTGCAAATACTGGATCTGCCGGGTGATGACGTGTTGTTTGTGCATCAGTTGCTACAGGAATATTTTGCGGCGCGATATTTGGCTGAAAGCATTGATGCGGCCAGTACGCCAGAAAAACTGGCTGAACTCATCAAGTTGGCTCAGGTCAAGTGGCTGGAAGCTGACATTAAACCTAGCGTTCAGGATGAGTTGAAAACATTGGCTAAATCGGGGACATTGCCTGATCTGCCCACAACCGGTTGGGAGGAAACGTTCATGCTGGCGGCTGCTATGGTGGCTGTGCCGGATGAATTTCTGCGTAGTTTGGCAAACGTTAATTTACCGCTAGCGGGGCATTGCGCTGCACAACCGGATGTGACGGTGCCGGACAATGTGCGTCAGGATTTACAACAAAGGCTAGTTGAGTGCAGTCGTGATCCGGCCACGGATTTACGTGCGCGTATCACTGCTGGTGATGCACTCGGCACATTGGGTGATCCACGTTTCGAAGTCCGACAAGGCCCTTTAGGTCGGTTTCTGCAGCCACCGATGGTTGTCATTGAGGGCGGCATGTATGCCATCGGCAGCGATGAGGGA
Organism: Nitrosomonas sp.; assembly: GCA_021774075.1. Taxonomy (GTDB): domain Bacteria; phylum Pseudomonadota; class Gammaproteobacteria; order Burkholderiales; family Nitrosomonadaceae; genus Nitrosomonas. The sequence goes on from JAJFJK010000139.1 coordinate 2,236, forward strand.
GTGGATGAAGATGAAGCACCCAGGCATGAAGTGCATCTTGCACCATTTTCACTGGGACGATTTCCGGTCACCAATGCCGAATTTAAATGCTTTATAGACGCAGGTGGCTACCAGGATCAGCGCTGGTGGGATACGCCAGCAGCGCAACGTTGGCAACGGGGTGAAGGTACGGGAAAAGGGAGCAGAGATAACTGGCAGCACTGGCGTAATCGCTTTAAGAATGAGGTTGGTTTGCTCGCGCGAACTGCCGAGGAACAGGCATGGACAGAAGAACAAGCCCAACTGTGGCAAGACTACTGCAAGATGGCTGATGAGGCGTTTGAGGCCATGCTTTTGGAAAGATGGCCGGATCAGCGGCATACACAACCGGCGTACTGGAACAATCCAGCGTATAACGCACCGAATCAGTCGGTGGTAGGCATTTGTTGGTTCGAAGCGCGTGCCTACTGTACTTGGCTGTCTGCGCAAACGGAGCAGTGTTTCCGTTTGCCAACCGAAGCGGAGTGGGAGGCCGCCGCGAGCGGTGCGGATGGCAGACGGTATACTTGGGGCGACGCGTTCGATGTCACATGTTGTAATACGCTGGACACAAAACTGCGCCGTACGGCGCCGGTGGGCGTGTTTCCATCAGGAGATACGCCGCCGCAAGTAGGGCAGGATGGGGTTGCAGATTTATCGGGTAATGTGTGGGAGTGGACGGGTAGTTGTTATTCCCCATATCCTTACAAGGCTGATGATGGACGTGAAGACGCGAGTGTTGAACAGGCTCGCGTGCTGCGCGGTGGTTCCTGGCTCAGTTCTCCAGGCGGCGTGCGCTCGTCGGTGCGCGTTAACCCCCGTCCGGACGATCGTTTCAACTATATCGGTTTTCGGGTTTTGTGTTCGTCCCCCATCGAATAGCGGGTCACTGGCGTGCTGACCACTGAAACGCGGGTTTGCTGTTCACAGAGCGCCGCGCAGCGGCGCTTGCGTTTTCTTTGCTGGGTCTTGATTGTCTTTGCAGCGAGGTAGGATGGATGAGCAAAGCGTCATCCGTCGAATTAATATTTACAAATATTGATATCAGCCCGCGTAGGGCGCAATCATTATTGCGCCGAATGGCAACGGTGCAATGCGCTTCGCTTATTGTCACCCTACATTTCGTTTTACACGCTGCTGAGATGTTCAGGGTGACGAGGTAGCATAATTGAGAGAAACATTATCCATCAATCTTCCTTCAGCTCAGGCAACTTAAAAAGCAAATTTACCTTCAGGTGGTAATGGCTTTAATTGTGATGAGCTCATAATTTCTAAATCCTGTTTTTTTAAGAAGATTTAAATTTTTGTGCTCAATAATGCGTTTTTTTGAGAAGGTCGTCGGTGATTTTCTCAATTACTTCAAAAAATGAGCAAATAATATTTTGATATGCCGGGTTTTAAGAGAATATCTATCACCCTGGTTTTTTGCGGGGTCATATATGATACGCGAGGCGTCATCCATTAATTAAGGGTGCTTCTAAAAATTCAGAGTTCGCCCAAATGCAAGGCGCTGGAAAAATTTTGCAGCGCAGCATATGGTTGATATGTAAGCAAGAAATTTTTTTCGCAACGCAGCAGTTGGGATGAAATCTGGATTTTTAGAGGTGCCCTTAAGTTGAAGGCGTATTAAGCATTTCCCTGGTATAAATAGCCACACCAACGCGATCAATGTGCGCGATCAGATCGACATTTTCAAGTTGACTGTATTGCGATAAGTCTACGGTGTAAGGTAGCATCAAATCATCAATCTGGTCTTCAATTTGCATTAATTCGGTAAATGATATTTCGTCACCGATGATTGTTAAATCGATATCTGAACCCGTGCGGTAGTTGCCTTTGGCACGTGAGCCGTAGATCAGCACAGAATCAATCGTGCGATGTTGTGCAAAAACGCTGTTGAGTTTTTTTAATGTTTGGGGCAGTAAACCAAATGGACGATTCTGTGTCACGGCAGGTACGTTCCCATTTCTGTTTTCAGCGTAACAAACAGCGGATAATAATGTTCGATGATCTCGTTAACCAATTGCTCTGCGGTGTGTTCATCATAGGTATGTGATGAGAGATTACGACTTTGGATCATCGCCATCCATTGTTCGCCATCGCTGATCAGCTCAACTTTGAACGCTGCCCGGGTCGCGTCTTTTGAGCCTTTGATATCTAGATTGTCCTGATCTTGCAAATAGTCTTTTAATAGATTCCAGGCTAACTCATGGGTAAATCCAAAGGCCTGAATGACGCCCTGTTTTTCCAACTGAGTCAGCGCACGCTGTCCGCGCAACTCAACTGCACTTTGTAGTTGCAACAATGCTTTTTTGAAGCTGGCAAAGCATTGCTGCCAGCGGATGTCGTAATGATTCATTGTTAGCGGAGTTGATGGAAAAACAAGGTGTTAACTGTCGAATTAATATTTGCAAATATTGATATCCGTTTGCGAAAAATCGTTTCCTTTGAAGAGCAGCGGTTCATTTTTTGATTTTGCGGCAGCATAGGAAAAACAATCGGCAAAATTTAGTCCGGCAATATGTCGGCCTCTTCCGTATTTCTTAAACGCCTGTCGGGCAATTCTTGCTTGTTCAATGTCGACAGGAATCAGGGTTATCTGGGCTTTGGCAAGAAACAGGTCGAAGTCTCTCACGCCGTCATAGCCATAACGGGTTTCTAAAACGATAGAAGTCTCCACAAATCCGGCAGCCGATAAGCTTTTGTTTGGAGTTTTTGTTATGCAATCAACTAAAGCTTTTCTTTCCGGTTCACCGCACAGAATAGCCATTATTGCGGAGGAGTCAATAATCACGATGGGAGACCATTCTCATCGTAAAGTATCTCTTCCGCGCTGCGATTGTCCAGAATGGGCAGCGTAGCACAATGCTCGGCAATTTCATTTAATTCCTCAGCAAGATGTTGAGTATCTTGCTGTTGTTTTATTTTTTGTAGTCGCGCAAAAAGCGCTTTTTTAACAGCTTCTGTCTTGGTTTCTCCAGTTAATCGGGCTAATTCGTTTGCAAGGTTTTCTGTTTCGCTATTGCGTATATTTAGAGCCATGATCTGGATGTGTAGTAAATTGTGTGCATGTCTACATGCTAATATATGTGATTAGTGCGGTCAATCTTTTCTATTAATAGCTATGTGTCTATATTTCTAGTTATGGTTGCTGTATGCAGAGTCTCTTTTTGGAGACAGAATAAATGATTATAAATCAATTGATTACAATAATAATGCGAGTTGAGTATAATAATTTGCAACAGAATCACATGGCATTCGGATATAACCGATTGATTTGTAACTATAAAATAGTTGGCCTGAATATTGCTTGTATTCCTATAGATAGTTGATAAGTGGTGTTTTATTGGGTCTGAATCTTAAGGGCACTTCTAAAAATCCAGAGTTCGCCCAAATGCAAGGCGCAGAAGAAATTCTGCAACGCAGCAGTTGGGATGAAATCTAGATTTTTAGAAGTGCCCTTAAGACAGCTATCAACTAATTATTAGAGGAGCATTGATTATGGAAAATATTCAATTAATACTTCAGCTGGTTATAGTGATGCTGTTGCTGGCTTTGTTTTCGTCTCTGGCATTAGCCAAGGATTCGGGGCTTGAATTTAAAGCGGCTATTGCTGAAATTAACCCGTCTGTGGAAGGTAATAGCCAGGTAATTGTCAGCTTGTTATCCAGCTCGTCTGATTTTGATATACCGCTTATTGTCAATAGGAATACAAAAATTGAGTCAAATGGATACAAAATCGAGTTGGTTGATTTGGAAGTTGGTGATTATGTTGCCGTTAGGGCATTTTTTGATACGGCAGGAATTATTGCTGAAGAAATTGCGTTTTCTACCGAGAGCTGTAACCAATTTAACACAAGGATGGACATTCCAATTGGCGAAAATAACCTTTCTGTCGTAGCGAAGCAACATAGCGAGTAGATGCAATACCTGTACCATAAATCAGGCGAGCAGGTTTGCTGCGCGGGGAGGTGTTTTACATGTTTCCTGAATTCTTTTTGCAGTGATCATCCAATTACGAATAATGTTTTATGAAAAAAACTAAATCCATATTCCATTCATTTTAGCGATTTTGTTGTTGTCTCTGGTGTCATCCGTTGTTTTTGCAAAAGGTTCGGAGCTTGGATTCAGAGCGACTGTTGCTGAGGTCAATCAGTCACCAGAAGGCGATAGCTCAGTGACTGTTAGTGTGTTCTCTGATTCTACCGGTTTTGATTTTACAATTTTAGTCAATACCAACACCAAGATTGAATCGAGTGGCAATCCAATTGCTTTATCTGATCTGGAAATTGGTGATTTCATCAGGGTTCGTGCGTTTTTCAGTGCTGCGGGTATTGTCGCAGAGGATATTGATCTGCTGGATGGCAGGATAGGACAATTCCGGCTGCGTGGTCTGATAGACAATATCACAGCTGCGGATGATGGCACGTTACTGGAGAGATTAGGCGTTTCTGTTTTGGCAAATGCGAATACTTCAATACGCGACCGCGCTCAGGATACAACTAAGTCAGTGGATTCGTTAGTGGTTGGTGAACTTGTCGATGCAAAGGGCAGAGTGGTTGACAATGTTTTTACTGCCAAGCGCATCATCGTGGGAAAACGCCGCGAAGGACATGTTGAGTTTGACGGTGCAATTACTCAAATTAATGGCGGCACCATCATTGTGACGACGAGAAGAAGTGGTGTGAGTCTTACGGTTATTATTAATGATTCCACTAGCGTATACGAGGCAATTTGTCTGTGGATGCGTTGGTTGAAGTTGAAGGCTTTCTTAAACAGCAACTGCAAGTGATTGCAGATGAAGTCAAAGTGGATGCCAATAGTAATGGTGACGCGGGTGACGATGATCAAGGTCGCGATGATGATAATGGCGACGATAGAAATGATTCTGAGATAGTGCGTGAAGTTTCATTGAGTAATATAGCGGCTAATGCGGGAATTGAAGGAAAAGCAAAATTTAAGCATAAGCTGGAAGATAATGGCACGCAGTAAGAACTGGAAATTGAAATAGAAGATGCGCCTGCAGAAACCACATATGGAATACTGGTAGATTTTGGTGATGGTGGTGTGGATTTTGGTAGCATGACAACGAGTAATCTTGGACGTGCTGAAGTGGAGTTTGACAGCTCGCCAGAAGCCAATCAAATTCAAATCAATAATCTGTTACCAAGCGGCAAAGATGTGCGTGATATTCAGCAAGTACAGCTTACGTTAAATGGCACGGTTGTGCTGCAGGCCAGCTTTTAAAAGTCACAGTCTGTAAAGAAACAACTTTAAACATGTTAAGCACGCCCTTTATTATAGAGCGTGTTTTTTTATTTCTATTTATTCATAAGGCCTGAGAACGAGCTATATGTTGAATATTGAAAAAATTATAAATTCGAATGTTATCAATTCAATTAAAATTATGAATTAATTTGTTATACAATCAGCAGCTGAGTTGTTCGGGCAAAATTGCTGAGCATGAAAGGTTTGTATTGGCATTAGTATAGGTTCATAGATAAATAAATTGAAATTGGAGAAATTATGAAGGAAGCATCTAGAGGCTGGATTATAAAATTAGGTGGCGCAATTTTGGCGCTATTTTTGGCGTCACCAACATATGCACAGTTAATGCTCGCACATGAGGGACATCATGACGCAGGTGGGTGTACGATAACTGATGCTGAATTTCCGATAGCATTCAGCGGTTATGAAGTGCCTGATAATGATCTGCCGCCATTGCATTCGTATTGCTCAAACATACCCACGCCTGGCAGAGTGCAGCTAACCATAGAATTATCTGACTGGGACTCTCGTGAAATACCATTGGCTGTGCGTTTGGTTGAAGCTGGACATGCTGGTCACGGTGGTGGACATGAAGATGGACATGGAGATGCGGCAGTAGGCAATGAAGAAGATGGAGACGGCCATGAAGTCGATGAACATGCAGGTCATGACATGGACGAACATGCTGGTCACGACGATCATGTCGATCATGTTATGGAGCATGATGGGCCTGGGGGCGCTAGTCCCGGTGCCGCCGAGCATGGTATTAATTACATTCCATATATGAAACACCGTTCAGGAATCATTGTTGTCCAGGCAAAACTTGATAGGGGACATTATGAAATTTTGCTGGAAAGAAAAGATGATGCCGGTAACGTAGTGGTTGCAGGACGTATTCCATTTGGTGTCGGTGGTAGCGGTGGTCATGGTGGTCATGGCGGTGGTTTGGGTTTGATGGAGTTCGTCGCATTACTGCTGGTATCGGTTGGTGGTGGATTCTATTTCATGCATCGTAGAAAAACAAAAGCATCAGCAGATAAGTCTTAATCTGTCAAAACTTATTTTTTTGGGGTAAAAAGCCAGCCGAATTATCTTGACAGTACACAGTTGACTAAGTAGTCTTGCTAGTTGTCTGCTTGATAAAAGCGGCTGGTTGAATAGCATAGTGGGCGTAGAATTCACAAGCTATTGATTAGACCAAAGAAACAAAGAAGAAGTACTAAAAAAACAATTCAGGAATGATAAAGGAGAGAAAGATGTTTTCGAAGCTATGGCTGAAGTTAGTTATGGTAGTGTGTGGCGGGATGCTGATAGCATCTGCGCATGCGATACCTACGGTGCCGGATGAGACGTTTGAGGCATTGAATGTGGAACGTGGAGC
>JAJFJK010000140.1 GCA_021774075.1 Nitrosomonas sp.
GTAGGATTTTTAGTAGTACTCATGCAAAAGACTTCATGGTGGTCATATCATCTACAATTATTGTACGTTCCAATTGGTATTTTTGCTGCATTAGGTTTAGATTTTATTTTGTACCACTTACTGCTAAATATAAAACCAAAAACACAGCTAATAAGAGTCTCCCTAATCGTTGCAATATTTGCGCTTGTTTTTCATAATCAACTTAATAGTTTCTGGGGAATTACTGTTAAAACGAATTCCGAATCAATATCTGATCGTGCCAAAAATGATGTTGCAAACCTACTTACCGTTCTAAAAGAAGGAGATACAATTTTTGTCTGTGGAAATCCAAGAATCTACCTGCTTGCATCTCAACTGCCTGAATTAAGTACTAATGGTTGGATATTGGAATATTTTCTAGACTATCAATGGGAAGCATTTTATGATGAATTTAAAATTAAGCCTCCTACATATCTTTTTGTGAGTAACCGATATGACAAACTCATTGAATCAAAAAGTAACAAGCTTTGGGAATTAATCATCAATGACTATTCCGAGTACGACTCTGTCGAAAAGGGAAAGTGGTATAAGAAAATTTCTTAAAGTGGAGTAAATTATGGGCAAGGTTACAGATTTTTGTGCAAGCTCTTTCCCTACCTTCACTGAAAAAATAATGTCAAAAAGCAGATCAATTATGTGTAAATAGCCTTCACGCTTATCAGCAAAATGTCGCGCTTTAATTTCACGTTTTTTCGTTTGGAAATGCGTGATAATGCCACCAATAAAAACACCGAGAAGGCCTATAATTACAGCTTTTACACTAGGAGGCTGTCCGAGAATAGTGGTCGTAGCGAGGGAAAGCCATTTTGAGGCAGATTTTTTGATCATTTGAGGCGAATAGTTGTTCTATTTAATGAAAATGATCGTGAAATCTTGCCAAAATATCTTTCCCGCACTAGATCAGTCTATTCTCGGACAGCCTCCTAGGATCAGCACTTTGAATATTTTGAATAAAAACCCAAAATAGCCACCCTGAAAATATGATTACAAGAAAAACAAAAATATAACCAACAATCTTCATGCTACTTTTCTTTTCTGCTTTAATGTACATGCATGGAGTCTTACATCTGATCAATAATTTGCCAGATAAGTTAGATCTCAAAAGTATATTTTAAATATAACCAATTAGACCTAAAGAACATTGGTTTTTAATCTACCTGGAAATCAGCAGTCCAACTGTAACAATAAAAACGCTCACCCTACCCGCTTACCTTTTATACTATTGATAATTTTTAAACGACAGTCGTTTTCTTTACCTACTTTAGGAATTATGGATTTATTTACTCAGGGGCTGCTTGGTGCCTCCATGGCGCAGTCTGGCTCCAAACAGAATGAAACACGCATTGCGACCGGCATTGGTTTTTTTGCGGGTATTGTTGCGGATGCGGATATTTTGATTCGGTCGGAAAATGATCCACTGTTAAATATCGAGTTCCACCGGCATTTCACGCATTCTTTGTTTTTTGTGCCGTTTGGTGCATTGATTGCGGCGCTGTTGCTGTGGCCATTTTTGCGCAAGCGCTTGCCATTTGCACGCCTGTATTTATTCACTTTTCTGGGATTTTGTTTAAGTGGTGTGCTGGATGCTTTTACCAGTTATGGCACGCATTTATTATGGCCATTGAGTGATGCACGTATTGCTTTTAATACCATTTCTGTGATTGACCCAGTTTTTTCGCTCATCTTGTTGACGGCTGTTGTGGTTGCATTTAGGAAACACACCAGGACGGCAGCACGTGTCGGATTATTATTGGCGAGTGTTTACATGTCTTTCGGTTGGGTGCAATTGCAGCGTGCTGAGTCTATTGCTGAAACCTTGGCTGCTGACCGGGGGCATGTTATTGATGAACTATTGGTCAAACCCACGTTGGCTAATTTGGTGTTATGGCGTTCTATTTATGAATCGGACGGACGCCTGCATGTGGATGCCATTCGCGTTGGTTTATTTTCTGAATCACGCGTGTATCCAGGTGATTCTGTTGAGAAGTTTGTATTGGAACGGGATATGCGTGAATTGTCGCCAACCTCTGTTTTGGCAACAGATATTCAACGCTTTACAAAATTTTCTGCTGGGCTGGTTGCGATTCGACCGGAACAACCTGATGTACTTGTAGATGTGCGTTATGCCAATTTACCAATGAATTTGTATCCGCTGTGGGGCATAGAAATGAATATTGCTCAGCCGGATCAACATGCAAAATATACGCTCTACCGGGATGCATCTGGCGAAACACGCCAACAGTTTTTAACGCTGTTAAAGGGCAATGATCTGGAATAGGAGATCAGTGAAGCCAGTAGATTATTTCAAAGTAGTAATCCATTTTGTATACAGCCGTGCAGCAATTGCGTTGGATTGTGCAATCCGTTCGGGTAAATTCTTTTCAATTTCGGTGATTGATTGAACGGATGGCTCGTTAGGGTCGGCAAGCTCTTCTGCGCCCACACTGCACCAGTCGCGTACCATTCGGTCGGTCATTTCCACATGACATTGCATACCCAAGTGTATGCCCATGGCAAAGGCCTGATTTTCGCAATAGGGGCTGGATAGTATGCAGGTGGCGCCTTCTGGCAAGCTAAATGTCTCGCCATGCCAGTGGAAGGTGTCAAATGTTGTTGAATCATCAAACCAGGTGCGGGCAATTGAGTTATTGGCCACACTAACCTCACCCCATCCCATTTCTTTTATTGAACCGGTGATGACACCGCCTAGCGCTTTGGACATTAACTGTCCGCCTAAACAGTGGCCTAACACTGGCATGTCATTGGCAGTGGCTTGTCGAATTAAATGCAATGCGGGTGTTATCCATGGCAGGTCGTCATTGACGCTCATCGGTCCGCCCATAAAAACCAATCCGCTGAACGCATCAATGCTGGTGGGTGGCGTTTCTCCCGCATCAATTTTAATCAACTGCCATGGGATATGATTGTTATCGAGAAATGTGGCAAAATAGCCGGGGCCTTCAATGAGTAAATGTCTAAAAATTGCAACTGGCTTCATCGAGTATCCTGCCAATATTTTTTTGAATAATTTAATCGCATATTTTATCTTGTTTTCCGCTGAAGTCTTACGTTACTTTTTTTGTTGGTGCTGGTGCGAGAATGTTTCTCAGCGATAAAAAACCTTATTCCAAATTCCTAGAACCGGTCTTTAAATGTCAGTAAAAAATTACAAGTTCGCTGATTTAGTGCGTATTGAACAATTACGCAAGATTGAATCTGCTAAAGCTGAAAATTTATTGTATGTCAGTGTTACAAATATGGAAGGTCAGGCGACGACTGACTTCAAGTACCCTGATTTTATAAAACGGCTGACTACCCGCGCAAAATGCTTGATTAAAGATAATGTGCTGGAAGAGTCATTGCTTAAGCCGCAAAAACAATTTAAACGCGCGGGCCAGGTTTGTTTTATCGTTGCAGCAATCCTCGGGGCATTGGCGGCGGGTAATGCGGTCGGTGAGTCCGCTACGCTGAATATTTATTGGTTGCTGGCTGTTTTATTGGGATTTAATCTGCTTTCTATCCTGTTATGGGTCATCGGCATGACTTTGAATTTGCAAGGCTTAAGTACCGGTGTTGCGGCCCAATTGGCAAGCTGGTGGCCCTATCGTAAAAAGGAAGAAGACACTATTTCATCACTGGCGACAAAGGCATGGTGGGAAAGTTGTTTAACGGGTTCTGTTGGCAAATGGCGCGTCAGTGTATTAACGCACAAATTCTGGTTGGCTTACTTAACGGCCGGTTTGGCTTTATTGATTTTGCTTATGCTGGCCAAGCAATATAACTTTATCTGGGGCACAACCTTATTGCCGGAAAGCAGCTTGCCCAAGCTCACACAAGCGTTGGGTAAGCCGATGGAATATATCGGATTGAGCACACCGGATAGTCAGCAAATTAATGCCAGTAGAATGGGTATGGGCAGACAAGATGCGGAAACGCGAGGTGCCTGGGCCAGATTTTTAATTGGTGTATTACTGCTTTATGGTTTGTTACCGCGCCTTATTTTGTTGGGGCTTTCAATATTGATGCAAAAATGGGTGCAGCATAAATTTAAGTTGGACTTATACTTGCCCTATTATATTGATTTACGCCAGCGTTTGATGACGCGTGAGACCAAGGCAAAAGTCATTGATGCAGATCCGCAAGCAGCGGTAGTACTCACTGAGGTTACGCCACCGCCTGCTGACAATACCATTCCACAGAATGCGCAGGCTTTTGGTATAGAGCTGGATGATCAATTGACTTGGCCAGAGCCGGTTACTTGCCGCTTAAATATTGTTGATCTGCAATCCAATGAAGCGGCGATTGAAATGATCAAAAAAATTGACGGACCATTATTAATTGGTGTTGCGGCACATCGATTGCCGGATAGAGGCGTGCAACGGATCGTTAAAGAACTGATCACAAATACCAAAGAAAAACCATGGCTGATACTTTTAAAAAAACAATCTGCCGAACCTGTTTCAAATGCTCGGGAATTTGCTTGGTTCCGTCTGGCCGAAGCTTGCGGCATTCCAGCTGAACATGTGATTACTCAATAATATATGACCGTAATAAAATGCTAAATGTTGCTGTGGTAGGCCATACCAATACAGGTAAAACATCTCTGATACGTACTATGCTGCGTAGCACGGAATTTGGCGTTATTGAAGACGCATCGGGCACCACACGCCATGTTGAGCAAGCTACAATATCTGCTGATGATCAGCCAGTCTTGAATTTGTACGATACGCCCGGCCTTGAAGATTCAAGCGCTTTGTTTTTGCATATCAAGAAGCTCAATGCAAAGTTGAAATCACTGACGCCAGCTAAAGTGTTGGAAAACTTTGTGGAGAATGTTTCAGTAAACGACCCGCTGGAACAGGAAGCAAAAGTTATTCGTCAGGTGCTACGCAGCGATGTGCTGTTATACATTATTGATGTGCGTGAACCATTCTTGGAAAAATATCGTATTGAGCTGGATATCCTGACTAAATCAGCCAAACCGATTATTCCAATTTTTAATTTTATTGCAGAGCATAATGAAGAATTGGCAAAATGGCGTGAGCAACTGGCAGCGTACAATATTCATGCGAGCCTTGAATTTGATACCGTTGCGTTTACTTTTGAGGCCGAAAAACGTTTATACCAAAAAATGCAGACGCTGGTTGAATCCCACTATGCTAATTTGCAAAAGCTGATTGATCATCGAGCTAAAGTTTGGAACCAGCTTTGTCTTTCAGGCGCTAAACGTGTTGCAGAGTTGATTGTCAGTGTTGCCTGCTACCGTGAAAGTAAAGGTAGCAAGGTCGATAATATGGCTGATTCATTGTCGGTGGATCGTTTGCAGGATTTTGTCAGAAAAGCGGAACAACATTGTCTCAAGGATTTGTTGTCGATATTTAATTTTTCTGAAAAAGACGTGGAAATTCAGAAAATACCGGTTAGTGATGGTCAATGGCAACTGGATATATTTGCACCCGGTATTCTTAAAGCATATGGATTGGATATTGGTAGTGCTGCAGTTAAGGGTGCTGCAGCGGGCGCAGGTATTGATTTGATGGTGGGCGGCATGAGCTTAGGAGCAGCCAGCGCTTTAGGTGCCGTTGCTGGAGCAGGTTGGTCTACATTCAGACGCTATGGTGATGAGATTAAGGCAAAAGTACAAGGCACACACTGGCAGTGTGCTGATGAGAATACGTTGGGCGTGCTCTATTTGCGGCAAAAACAATTGCTGGAGAAACTCATGCACCGGGGTCATGCTGCACTTGACGCCATGCAGGTTGAAACACCTAAAACAGAAAAATTACCGGACAATTGGACTAAGTTAACCGGTACCTTACGCCAAAACCCATCCTGGCGGGAATCTTCAGCATCTAGGAACAATAACAAACAATATCAGGAAGTTGAGGCCAAACTGGTCAGTACATTATTGGAAGAAAGTTGAATTCTTGGATAAATCTGAATTTTTAGAAGTGCCCATGTGTTTTTTTGCAAAAAAACAGTATATTCAGGAAAATAACAGTGTGTCCCAAGTGCTCCTAAACCTGTACTGCAGTACAATTATAAACTCATCAATGCCGCTCTAAAATATGTTTATGGTTACATTAAGGCATAGTCTGCAAAATTAACCATAATCCTAATATGGTTTAAAATAATAAAAGGGACTACGTTTGGGCTTTTTTGTGTTAATAAATAAAAAATAATGATTCATTCTCATAAGATACTATTTCTTTCCTTATTTATCGCTGTTGTTTTATGCGGTGGCTTTTCGATAGCAATACAAAATAATATCGCAGGTGAAGCACAAATGGAGCTAAGCCAATCTTTGCGCACAGTGCGGGATACCACTGATCAGGCGGTTAAATCATGGTTTAATGGGCATAAAGCTGCAGTAAAAGTGTGGGCTAATGCGCCTGAGATACGCCAATCGGCTGAAGCGTTATTGATGATCTCTGGCGGCGAAAAGGCGCTAATCACCTCAACCGCTCAAGCGAAGCTGCGCTCGTGGTTCCAACCTTTACAGCAAGCAACAGGCTATCAAGGTTATTTCATTATCGGGCCGGAAAATCTCAACTTGGCATCAAGCCGTGATCAAAACATCGGTGTCGAGAATTTGCTCATAACGCAGGAAAGGTTTCTCCAGAAGGTATGGGCTGGTGAAACAGCTGTCAGCCTTCCTGAGAAATCAGATGTGCCACTACCAGATAAGAACGGACAATTGCACAAAGCGTTGCCCACTATGTTTGTGGGGTCACCGATTTTTAATGAATTTGGTCAAGTGATTGCTATATTCACGTTGCGTCTCGATCCCACAAAAGATTTCACCGCCATTCTCCAGCAAGGGCGGATCGGACTAAGCGGCGAAACCTATGCTTTTGATGGTAACGGGCGTTTGATTAGTAACAGCCGCTTTGATGAACAACTTCGTGAGATGGGTCTGATCGCACCCGATGAGCACGCAATTCTCAATATCAAGCTGCGCGACCCACAAGTCAATCTTGCCAAAGGCTTAACAAGCGATGTTCCCAAGGCGCAGCAATTTTTGACACGTATGGTGGAACGGGCTATTACTGGTCAATCAGGTTTTGATATGGACGGCTACCGTGATTATCGCGGTGTATCTGTTGTTGGCGCCTGGCTATGGGATTCCGAATTAAGATTTGGAATTGCCACAAAGCTTGACCTCAGTGAGGCATATCAACTATTACGTTCAACTCAGCACACCATAACAAGTTTAACCATAATCGTTATTCTACTCTTAGTTGGGACGGCAACGATTTACATCATTTACCATCAGCGTAAGCGGGCTGAGGCAGTACTTCTACGGAAAAATGAAAAAATTTATCAGCATTTGTTCGAAAATGTTGGCGTGGGAATCGTCTACCATGATGAAATCAGCAAGCTTCTTCAGCCAAATGATTATTTTTGCAAATTTATCGGGTACGAGCCCGCTGAGCTGCAACAGCTGACGCCACTGGACATCACGCATCCCGATGACATCGCCGAATCGCGGGCATTACTTGGGAAGGCAGCGAATGGCGAAATTGATTCATTCGAGCTGGAAAAACGCTATATCCACAAGGATGGCGGTATTCGCTGGGGCCACGTCAATTCGAGCGTAATTCGAGATGAAAAAGGAAGCATGATTGCCTGGACAGGCGCGATTACCGACATCACCGAGCACAAGCTGGCTGAAGAAGCGCTACAGAAAAGTGAACAACTCTATATCGGCATTTGTTCGAAAATGCCGGCGTGGGAATTGCCCACCACAAAGTCGACGGCAGGTTTCTTCGGACAAATGATTATTTTTGCAAGTTTATTGGCTACCAGCCCGATGAGCTGGAACAGCTGACGCCAATGGACATCACGCACCCTGATGACATCGCCGAATCACAGGCATTACTTGAGAACGCAGCGAATGGCGAACTTGATTCGTTCGAGTTGGAAAAGCGCTATGTCTGCAAGGATGGCAGCATTCGCTGGGGGCACGTCAATTCGAGCGTAATTCGAGATCAAAATGGAAGCATGATTATCTGGATAGGCGCGATTACTGACATCACCGAACGCAAACAGACGGAGAAAGTGTTACAGCGTAGTGAGGTGCTGGAACAGCTGGCAATCGGCGCATCTCTTAAGAAAATCCTCACTGCTCTGGTTATCAATGCCGAAAAGCATAACCCTGAAATGCTCTGTTCGGTGTTACTTCTGGACAAGGATGGTAAGCATTTGCGCCATGGCGCCGCGCCCAGCTTGCCGGATTTTTATAATGAGGCGCGCGATGGTAGCGAGATCGGTCCTAATATTAGTTACTGTGAGGCAGCGGCCTACAGCGGTGAACGGGTAATCATCGAAGACATCGTGAGTCACCCCAATTGGGCGAATCTTGAATTGGCCAATAAAGCAGGCTTGCGCGCCTGCTGGTCAGAGCCTGTTATATCTTCCGCAGGTGATATTCTGGGAACCTTCGCAATCCATTACTGCGAGCCGCGTGCGCCGCAACAACAGGATCTGGATTTCATACAGGATTCTGCACGACTAGCTGGCATTGCGATTGAGCATAAACAGGCGGAAGAGGCGCTGAGAAAAGAACGGGATAAGGCGCAACGTTATCTCGATACCGTAGAGGCAATCATTGTTGCACTGGATGAGGATGGTAATATTACGCTGATTAATCGGAAAGGCTGTGAGATCCTCGGATACAAAGAGCATGAACTGTTGGGCAGGAACTGGTTTGTAACCTGCCTGTCTCATCCCGAGAGTAAAGAGGCATACAATGTATACAGTGTATTCAATGAAATTATGGTTGGGAATTTAGAGGCCTCAGATTATTACGAGAATTCAGTATTTACTCGCGATGGTAAAGAAGTTTTTATCGCCTGGCACAATAATGATTTGCGCGACGAAAATGGCAAGATTACCGGTGTCTTAAGCGCAGGTGAAGATATCACTGAGCGCAAGCAAGTAGAAGAAAAAACGCTGGAACTGCTTGAACAAAACCGGCACCTTACCCAGCGCATGTTCCAGGTACAGGAAGAAGAGCGTCGTCATCTGGCCCGGGAGCTACATGATGAGCTCGGCCAGTGGCTGGCGGCAATCCACATCAACGCCGAAACTATAAAGTTACTCAGCGTGGAACAGCACTTAAAAATCCATGATAGTGCCCAAGTCATTGATGAAAGTGTCACTGAGATACACAGCAACATTCGCGGTATGATACACCTGTTACGCCCAACATTACTGGATGAGCTCGGGTTGATAGAGAGTCTCAAGGACTTGACTGGTCAATGGCAGGTTCAGTACCCTGCGATTGATCTCACGCTTACTCTGGAAGGCAAATTGAATGATTTTAAGGATTATCTTAATGTCACGGTTTATCGCATTATCCAGGAGAGCCTGACCAACGTGGCCAAACATGCAAAGGCTCGTGATGTTGCAATTCAGCTTATTCGACAACCAGGAGAAACCGAGGCTCAAGACAGTCTGGTGCTGACTGTAGAAGACAACGGCAAGGGCATAGATGCTTTGCTTGCTACTGAGGGAATAGGCTTGCACAGCTTACGCGAACGAGTACTAGCAGTTGGCGGCGATTTTGCGATAAAAAGCACAAAAGGAGAGGGAACACAGATCGAAGCGCGACTTCCTATTAACATTGCCTTCAGAGAAAGACGTCGTAACCCAGAAATGTTGAATGAAAGCTAACTGCATCCGCAAATATCAAGTTGAAGGAGTACTAGGAGGCTGTCCGAGAATAGAATAATCTACTGCGGAAAAGCCATTTTGGTCATATTTCCCGATAATTTTCGTTA
>JAJFJK010000015.1 GCA_021774075.1 Nitrosomonas sp.
TGGTGGAGGGGGAAGGATTCGAACCTTCGAAGGCTGAGCCGTCAGATTTACAGTCTGATCCCTTTGACCGCTCGGGAACCCCTCCAAACGAAACGGCCGATTATGAATACATTGCGCTAATAAGTCAATCTAGATTTGGACTTATTCCACAATATAAAAGAGAGACGTTCGAGATTTCAAATTACGATCAATATGACGTAATTCAGAAGGCACTATAAAGTTGCTAATACTCTAGGAGGTTGTCCGAGAATAGAATAATCTACTGCGGAAAAGCCATTTTGGTCATATCTCCCGATAATTTTCGTTAAATAGAACAACTATTCGCCTCAAAATGGTTTTCCCTCGCTACGATTACTATTCTCGGACAGCCTCCTAGGCCAACCTGATCCTTGGATCAACAAGCGTATACGAAATATCTGTGAATATAAGCCCAATAATATAGAGCATTGATCCCAAGAAGACCATGGCGCGTACCACAGAGAAATCCTGGGAGTTAATTGCATCAATGGTGTAACTCCCCAAACCAGGAATACCAAAGAAAGATTCCACAATCAGACTGCCCAGAAATAGCAATGGAATTACGACAACTGCACCTGTTAGGATCGGAATCAAGGCATTTCTGAGTACATGCTTAAATAATACAATATGCTCGGACAACCCTTTTGCTCTGGCTGTGCGCACATATTCCTTGCCCATCTCCTCTAAGAAAATTGTGCGATACCAACGCGAACTGGCGCCGGCGCTGCTTATTACACCAATGATTACGGGCAAAATCAAAAATTTGGCTGCATCCAGTCCGCTTTCATAACCGGATATGGGTACCAAGTGCCACATTTTACTAATCAAGAACTGTCCGCCAATGATATAAAACAAGCTGGAAATAGACATCAATGCAACGCACAACACGACCCCCCAAAAATCGATATAGGTCGCTCGAAAAAAAACCATAATTAATGCAAAAGTGATGTAAACAATTAAGCCCAACACGAATACCGGCAGTGCAATAGCCAAACTGGGCATCATGCGTGATTTGATTTCTTGTCCAATATCGCGCCCATCATCCGCACGCCCAAAATCAAATACAAACATTGCCATGGATTTCTCAAAGAAAATTGTATTGGTAATCTGATCCAGATTTTGGGCTTCTTTGTTAAATAGCAGCGGCTTGTCGTAACCACGATCCTGCTTCCACTTTTCAATGGCCTCCGGTGTGACATATTTAATCCCCAATTGCATGCGAGCCATATCATCGGGCGTATTCACCACAAAAAACAAGGCAAACGTGATGAGATTCACACCGATCAGAATCGGTATTGCGTACAGTATGCGTCTGACGATATAACTTAACATTTCGGCTAGTTATTACCTTGAAGTTTTGACGCTGCCACGCTAACCCCGGCGCTGCTTTCACGTCGACGGTACGTGTTAATGGCAGGAATAAGACAGAGTCCCATGGCAAAAATAATTGCTGTAATAGGCCATAGCACTGGCACGTTCCATTCACTTCGTTTTTGCTCCCTTAACGCCGCGTCAATTTTATAATATTTAATATTATTGTTCGATATCCTGTTTGGCTTCACATTTTGGAACCATGCATGATACAAACTATAATCTTTTGGATGATATCCCCATAACCATGGCGCATCATGGCGCAGTATATGCACCATTTCATCAATAATCTGGCGACGCTCTGGACTGTCTTCCATGTTATTCATTTGCTCAAACAGCTTGTTATATTCTGCACTGTCATAGTTAGCCGCATTGTTGGCTGAATTGCCGCTGCTGTTACCCACTTTACGTTGCGGGCCATGCAATAAAAACAGAAAATTTTCTGCATCTGGATAATCTGCATGCCAGCCCCATTCAAAGATTTGCGCATTACCCTTGCGTATCTTATCCTGGAATCGGTTATAGTCGGTACTGCGAACGACCAATTGTATATTCAACTTCTGAAATTGCTTACGCATCCAATCTAATTTGGACCGATCTTCCGAGCCACGTGCTGTAACATCAAAATACAAAACCAACGGCACGCCCGTTTCTTGATCGATGCCATCGGGATAACCCGCCTCGGCAAGTAAGGCTTTTGCAACAGCTATTGGTTTACGTTGCAGTTTGTTATCCACCCAATCATATACCACCGGATTCATCCCTTCTTGGCCAGCACGGTAACCGGGAATTCCCGGTGATATAGGGCTTTGCGCTGGCAATCCGCGACCATTTGCAAATATAGAAATAAATTCCTCATAATCCACTGCGATTGAAATAGCCTGTCTGAGTTTTCTGGCAGACTCACGTGATTGCCCATCCGTGCCGCCAACAACAGGATCCAACATATTAAAACCCACATAATAGGTTGAAACTGCAACTGCCGTTTCCAATCGTATACCTTGTTGCGCCATGTCATCAGTGACTGTCGCCTCCCCTTGGCCGACCAGTTGCACCGCCTGGTCAAAGCTATCCGACCCTATGCCTGAGGCATCGTAATAGCCTTGCAAAAATTTGTTCCAGCGCGGAATACTCTCTCTTTCGCGTGTAAAAATCACTTTATCAATAAATGGCAACGGTTCTCCAGCATTGTCTAACAAACCAAGTTCCGCATCGCCAGGCATACCTTCTGTAGGATAAAATTCACCGTAAAAATTCGGGTTCTTTTCTAACACCATACGCAAATTCGGATTATTCTCAGTCAGCATATAGGGGCCGGTACCGACCGGATACCAATCGAGTGTGACATTCTTATCGATTAGCCCTTTTTGCGAATAAAAAACATCGGCTTCCCAAGGAATAGGCGCAAAGAACGGCATGGCCAGCCAATACATAAATTGTGGATATTTACCTCTGATTTTTACTTGATAGGTATAAGTATCGATAACCTGCGCACCTTCAAGTGGATATTTATTCAGATCCAAATAACCCTCGCCATCAGGCAACGCTGCATTGGCGGTTCTCAGTACATCAGCATATTCTTTTAATCCAAAAATATAGTCCGCCATCAATCCATATATAGGCGAATGCACGTTGGGATGCGCCAAACGTTTAATCTGATATACATAATCCGCTGCGGTGAGTTCACGCGTACTGATATGCTCAAAATCAAACAATTTATCAATGGACGCCAGCATCTGTTCATTTAAATGATGATACAACCATTGACCTTGCTCATTCATGGCAAAAGCCGGATGCGGCTGATAGAGTATGCCGGGCTTAATCGTGATTTCGTAAATACTGACAGCAATTTCATCCGCCGGAACATTATCCGGCAATTGATTTCCCGCATGATCAAAATATTGTATTGTCGGCATATCGACGCTAGTCGCAGGAATCAACGTAAATGGGCGCTTTAGATAGTGATATTGCAGTGGCGGCTGGTAAATCTGCGCCGTGAATTGAATTTCGTTGGAACTATAAGATTGCACCGGGTCAAGATGCTTGGGCCGCTCTGAAAACACATTATAGAGAATATTCTTCCCGCTATCTTGATCTTGGTATGGACTATTCCAGCTCGCTTCACTACAGCCAAGTAGTAAAGCAACGCACAAAACCAAAACCCATGGTGTTTTAACATTCTTTTTCATTGCACGCATAGTTTATCGGAAATAATCAATTTGTGATAAATGTTCTGTTGAAATCTTCTAGTACTCCTTCAACTTGATATTTTAGGATACAGCGATCACAAGATGTTTCGCCACAAGGCGCAGCACGCAGACAATGGTTGTTCCCTTGGCAAGTGCTGCAACGCAGTGACGGAACATCTTGTGATCGCCCTGCGGGTTGGCTTTTCAGCGTTACTGGCGGTGTTAGGTCTCTTGACAAGGGAATGACCATTGCCTGCAAGACCTGCCTTGCCAGTAACGCTGAAAGGCCAACTGTATCCTAAAATATCAAGTTGAAGGAGTACTGGTTTCTTACGCACCCTGCACGTTCTGCCGTGCTTCAGCTATAATTCATCAATAATTACAATTTTACAAGGAAATTTTATGGGGTTTCTCGCTAACAAACGTGTGCTCATTTCAGGTCTGCTCAGCAACCGTTCAATTGCCTATGGTATTGCCAAAGCAATGCAACGTGAAGGTGCTTCTCTCGCTTTTACTTATCAAGGAGAAGATATACGTGGACGCGTAGAAAAACTCGCTGCTGATTTTGGTAGCGATCTGCTATTCCCTTGCGATGTCACCAACGACAGAGAGATTGCAAAATGTTTTGAAGATCTTCAGAAACATTGGGATGGTCTGGACTGTATTATTCATTCCATTGCCTTTGCACCGCGTGAGTCATTATCAGGCGATTATCTTGAAACAGTCGATAGAGAAGCGTTTCGTATGGCACATGATGTCAGTTCGTATAGTTTTGCGGCAATGGCCAAAGCAGCCCTGCCATTATTAAAAAACAGAAACGGCGCACTCTTAACACTAAGCTATCTTGGTGCTGTACGGGTCATGCCCAATTACAATGTAATGGGACTGGCAAAAGCCAGTCTTGAAGCCAATGTTCGTTTTATGGCTTCCAGTCTTGGTCCTAAAGGCATACGTGTTAATGCTATTTCCGCAGGACCTATTAAAACACTGGCAGCTGCAGGGATTGGTAATTTTGGGAAATTGCTGGGCTATACGGAGAAGGTTTCACCACTACGGCGTAATGTGACCACTGATGAAGTGGGTAATGTTGCCGCATTCTTGTGTAGCGATTTGGCAAGCGGTATTACAGGAGAAGTAACCTATGTAGATGCCGGTTTCAATACCGTTGCTTTTGATTTGGATTGACATAAAAAAACCTGTCAGCTTTTTAGCAGGTTGACAGGTTCATTTGTAAAATACAAACATTTTGTAACTTATGCGACAGACCTAAAATTTAGAATTAAAAACTTTCCTGCCTGATTGTCACATCATAGCGTTCTCTAAGTCCAGCCAGGTAAGACGACATCTCTTCTTGAAGCACCATTTGTTGCAATTGCTTTTTAAAGTTTTCGCGCTTTTCTGCATCATCCATTTCTGGCTCAATCACTGTACTAATGCGTATTAAATTATAGCCCCCTTGAGGATTTATTACGCCTGTATAGGCCGGCAAATTACTGGTGTCCGCTTTAAAAACCGCTTGCAAAGTTTCAAAACCAAGGCCTTGTGGCTGAATATATGAAATCTGTATCGCAGCATCCCAATCATCAATATCGTTTTGTCCTGCTTGTAAGCGAGCCAACTTTGCTTCACCATCTTCTACAGCCATATCGGCCGCAAGCTGTGCTTTTAATGCTTCTATAATTTGATCTCTAACAATTGAAACAGATTGTGCCGTTGCAGGTTTATGCTCCAAAACACGTGCAGACACCAATGTGTCTTGCATTACTTCAATGGCTTCTGTATTGCGCTGATCCAGAATGGCTTCATCTGAGAAAATTGCAGCCATTAACTGATTATTAGCTAGAATAGCGGGTTGCGTTGAACTTCTGTTAATCCAGTCACTTTCCTGTATGGTTAACTCAAAACGCTCAGCGGCAAATTGAAGACTGTCACTTTCCTCATAAACAATATTGCTAAAATCCTCAGCAGTTTCTCCAAAAACACTGCCAACCATTTGTACTTTTAGTTTCTGTTCGATCTGTTCACGAACTTCTTCCAGCGCGGATGTGTGAGCATCCTTGATATCGACGAGTTTTATAATGTGAAAACCAAAGTCAGTTTCAACCACAGCACTAATTTCATCCAGTTGCATTTGAAAAATTTCATCTTCAAATGCTTTCACCATGACACCACGCCCAAAAAAGCCAAGGTCTCCACCGTTTAGCGCAGAACCCGGGTCATCTGAAAATTCTTTTGCCAGGGCAGTAAATTCTTCAGGGTCTTGCGTTACGCGTTGCAAAACATCTTCAGCTTTATCACGTGCCGCCTGTTTCTCATCCTCAGGTGCATCCGCTGCAGTACTGATTAAAATGTGACTGGCTTGACGTTCTTCCGGCTGGCTAAACTCGGCCTGGTACTCATCATAATAATCATTAACTGCTTCTTCACTGATCGGCTCATTCTCCGCCAAGGCTTCTAATGATAATACGACATATTCAACACGTGCCCGCTCCGGCAGGAAAAAATCGTTTCTGTGCTGGTCATAATAGTCATTAATCTCAGCTTCACTCGGTGTTACTTGAGATAAAAATTGGTCTGGGTCTATTTGTATCTGACTGACTTCACGTTGCACTTCACTTAAATACATGACTCGTTCAGAAACAGCACTTGAAACGAAACCGTTTTCACCATAGCCATCAAGCAGTTGTTGCAACAAAAGTTCCTGGCGAATGCCTGTTTCAAAGTCCGTAGGATTCATTCCTTGCAAGCGTAACAACTCTTGGTATTGTTCATTTGAGAAACTGTTGTCTTTCTGAAATGCTGGAATATCCCGAATAGTGGTCACCAATTGCGAATCCAAAACAGCGAACCCGTTATTAACCGCTTCACGGTGCAGTAAGCGCTGTTGAATTAAACTTTCCAGTACAGAATTGCGAACTTCAAAGCTATCCAACAGTGAGCTGTCAAAATTCTCAGCCATCATGGAACGCATTCTTTCATGGTGGTCACGTAACGCCTGTTCAAACTCACGACGTGAAATTTCTTCTCCGTCGACGATTGCAACATAGCCGTCACTATCACTACGGTACGACTCTACACCCCAAAACATAAATGGCAGAACCGCCAAGACCATAATGACTTGAACAATGCGCTTCTTACGGTTGACAAAATCAAACACTATTTAAAACCCGATAGAACTAATAAAGAAATGTAACGAGACTATTTCGCTGAATAAATGTCTATTGCGTGCACTACTGTATTACAAATTACCATTCTTAAATTGGCGGAGTGGACGGGACTCGAACCCGCGACCCCCGGCGTGACAGGCCGGTATTCTAACCAACTGAACTACCACTCCTAAACTAGCAATATGATCTGGTGGGTGCTGACGGGTTCGAACCGCCGACATTCGCCTTGTAAGGGCGACGCTCTACCAGCTGAGCTAAGCACCCGGTCACAAAAGGCCGCTAGTTTACTGCATCTTTGAGCGCTTTACCAGCACTGAATTTAGGAACCTTTGCTGCCTTGATTTTTATTGCCTCGCCAGTACGAGGATTACGACCAGTACGCGCAGCGCGCTTACCGACTTTAAATGTCCCAAACCCGACTAACGTAACACTGTCATTCTTTTTAAGTGCCGCCTTAATTGCGGTTAATGCGCCATCCAGTGCGCTACCTGCTGTAGCTTTAGAGATTTCAGCAGATTTCGCGATTGCTTCAATAAGTTCGGATTTGTTCATATAATTCCCCTTTGAAAGTTTATGGTCATTAAATCACAAGCAGATACTGCAAACGCACTTATATCAAGCCATGCGTACTTGGTCAAGCAATTAAAAACATTCTTTTACTCAGGCTGATCCTCAAAATTGCTTCTCAAAACAGAAACCAGTAAAAATACAGCACAACCACAAAAGGATTACAATGCGATCAGTTAAAATGGTATTTTATAAAAAACAAGGACATAAAAAACAAACCTAAAATATAAATTACCTGTTCTTTTGGTCAGAACTAATATATTTCAGATTTCGGCTCACGGCTTAACAATATCTCCACTGCTTTTCTGGCGGAAACGTTTTCATGCAAAATGCTACACACGGCCTGCGTAATTGGCATCTCAATATCCAGCTTCTTGCCTAGTCGCAATACCGCCTGTGCAGTATGCACGCCTTCAGCTACGTGCCCTAGCTCATCTAGAATAGAATTTAATGACTTACCCTCGGCCAGCATGAGTCCTACACGCCGATTACGAGACAAATCCCCAGTGCAGGTCAGCAATAAATCACCTACCCCAGCAAGTCCCATAAAGGTTTCTCTATTTCCACCCAAGGCAAGGCCTAAGCGCGTGATTTCCATCAACCCGCGTGTAATTAACGCAGCGCGTGCATTATGACCAAAACCCAGGCCATCTGAAATGCCCGCAGCGATGGTAATAACATTCTTGACTGCCCCGCCCGTCTCCACGCCCACTACATCCTGACTGGTATAAATCCGCAGTCTGGTGCTATGTAACTGAGCGGCCATTTGACTGGAAAACGCTTCATCCACCGATGCCAAGGTTAAAGCTGTCGGCATCCCCTGTGCCACCTCCTGTGCAAAACTAGGCCCTGACAATACACCACAAGGTAGCGCGCTTGCATATTCTTCCGCTACAACTTGATGCGGCAGTTTAGAGTCTTCAGATTCAAACCCTTTGCAGCCCCATAAAATAGGCACTTTAATTTGAGTTTCTGCAATGCCCCGCAGAGTCTCGCGTAACCCGACTATGGGCACAACAATTAAAGCCAGCTCAGACGCCTCCAATGCAACATGCAGCGAGCCGGTAACCAGCAAAGATTCAGGAAATGGAAAATCAGGAAAGAAACTTACATTGACGCGATGTGAATTCAGCTCAGCCAGATGATCTGGAAATTTAGTCCACAGTGTGACTTGATGATGCGCAGAAAGATTGATCGCTAACGCTGTGCCCCATGCGCCGGCACCCAGAATTGCAATTCTCATAACTCATGAGCCCCAAACTTGTCCAACTTTGACATAGCCGGTCTGTCCGTCACGATGACGCACGTTTACCCAGCCTGGTGTATCAGAGTCTATCCACTCCAACACAACTCCTTCCTGCGCTTGAAAAACTTGCGGCACATTTTCATCAGCCGTCTCAAATATATCAGCCAAAGGCACAGCAACAACGACAAAACGCTGTTCACTTAAAAACTTGCTTTCAACCCAGGAAAGACTGCCGCTACTATCTCGCACCTTAATCCAGCCTTCAACATTCACCACCGCTTCAACTGGCAAATGAACACTCGCCACATATATTTTATCCGCACTTAATGACGGCGCATCGTACATAACGACTGCTTTTTCTGCTATTGATAGGAATTGCATATCAGCCCATGCCTGAGCTGGCAATAACAACACTATGACAAGCAAAAACACATGTGTGCAATTTTTCAGCTTTTTCATCTTAATCAATAATTTCTTTCTCATTGATTTGGCCTGTACGAAAAAAAATTAATGTTTCTCAGCGCTGGGGTCTGCTTCAGTTGTTGTCTGATTTTGATTATAAATGGCTTCGAAATTTACCGGATTAAGAATCACAGCCGGGAAACCTGCACGTGTAACCGTATCTGATACCGTCTCGCGCAAATATGGAAACAAGATATTTGCGCAGCCTATACCCAATACCGGGCCAACTTCTTCTTCAGATACGTTACGGATACGAAAAATACCTGCCTGCTGTGCTTCAATCAGAAACATAATCTTGTCCTTAACCTTGGCCGTCACCGTCACCGTTAACAGCACCTCATATAGCCCTTCCTCTATGGTCTGATTTTTTGTATTAAGCTGCAAATTAACTTGTGGTGCTTCACGCTCAAGAAAAATTCCAGGTGCATTGGGTATTTCTAATGACAGGTCCTGAACATAGATTTTTTCTATTGCAAAAACGGGCTGCTGTTGCTCACTCATATCGTATTCTTCTCAATTTTGTAATTTGTAAAGAAAAAGAAAATCGTCACACATTGTATCAATTGTACAAAATTCTGTGATTTCCTATGCCGTCAGGTTGCTAGCAATGTAACCAATTCGCCCTTATGTTCAAGCTGGGTTAAATCATCATATCCACCCACATGCTTTTCACCAATGTAGATCTGCGGGACAGTTCGACGTCCTGTTTTTCCCATCATTTCAGCGCGTTGCTCCGGTTCTAAATCAATACGAATTTTTTTGATTTCTTCAACTCCTTTTGAGCGCAACAGATTCTCGGCCATTTTACAATAAGGGCAAAATCCGGTTGTATACATAATTACTTCTGACATTTATCTCCTCTATTCCTCTATTCCTCTATCGCTTAACTATAGGCAGATTGGCACGTTTCCAGGCATCAATACCGCCCATCAAATTATGCACTTTCTTAAAGCCGTTCTTATACAAAACCTTACTGGCATGTTGAGAACGAATACCGCTAGTATAAATAATTACAATAGGTCTCTCGGTAAATTTCTTTAACTCCACCCAACGTTCTTCAATTTTCTCGGTTGGCATATGTGTAGAATTGGGCAAATGCCCTTCTGCATAATCACTGTCATCTCGCACATCCAACACAAGGGCGTCTTCATGATTAATCAACTTTATTGCAGCGCGTGTATCAACCTCTTTAGTGCCACGTCGTGACAGCATTGGCCAAAACAACATCAATGCACTCACAACTGCTGCAATAACAAAAAGTAAATTCTCAACCCTAAGGAGAAAATGGCTTTGCTCTAATGATGCTTCCATAAACTTTTATTCTATTTTCCAAATGAGTTAATTTTATCAGCGGTTGTCTATAAGGCGTTTCCTTATTCAAACCAGCCATGGATTCGCATATTAACATTATGCGCAAATATTAATACCAAAAAATATATTTGGCATGTGCCATTTTAACCACAGCCGGTTGCCCCTGTGATTCATGCCTAACGAAGCACTGATTAACTCGCAAACCAATATCTGACGGCTAAAACATCAGTTTGATGCTGCGTTTACAGGCAAAATATTATAAAATACGGGCTTACTTGGTCGTCAACTCCCTTTTTACTAAAAGGTTAACATGAAAAAAATAGTTCTCCTGCGACATGGAGAAAGCACGTGGAATAAAGAAAATCGATTTACTGGCTGGACAGATGTAGATTTAACACCCAAAGGTTTAGAAGAAGCAAAAAATGCAGGACAGTTATTGCGGGAACAGGGCTTTGTTTTTGATATTGCGTACACCTCAGTACTCAAACGCGCAATACGCACATTATGGATAACGCTGGATGAATTAGATCAAATGTGGCTCCCCATCCACCATACATGGCGTTTGAATGAACGACATTATGGCGCCCTGCAAGGACTCAACAAAGCTGAAACCGCAACTAAATTTGGCGACGAACAAGTACTAATATGGCGGCGCAGCTATGACACCAGACCACCCGCATTGACTACCGATGATGCACGTTATCCCGGGGCAGACGCACGCTATAAAAATTTGGCTAGCGAGGATATTCCGCTCACAGAATGCCTGCAAGATACTGTCGCAAGATTTATGCCCTACTGGAATGAAACCATCGCACCGCAAGTTCGCGCAGGAAAACGTATTATCATCACCGCGCATGGTAATTCATTACGCGCACTCGTTAAATACCTGGATGACATATCAGAGCAGGATATTTTAAATTGTAATATACCAACAGGGGTGCCATTAATCTATGAGCTGGATGATGATTTAAAGCCCATTCGGAGCTACTACCTTGGCGATCAAGCTGCGGTTGAGCAAGCAATGCAAGCGGTAGCCAATCAGGGCAAATCTACAACTTAAACCATGCATCACGCCTCAAACTAGTACCAAGGGCACTTCTAAAAATTTTTTTAGAAGTGCCTCCAACAAGTTTCTTTCTTGATAAGACTATATTTGGAATCTAAACCATTTAATCGCATTCACATTCATATTTTAGCGCCCAAGTTAATCTTGCTAACTTGGGCCTTGATGCTGTTTTATCCGTTATCAGCCTTTTCAGAAAACCAGGATAATCTGGATGCGTTGCGTGACCGCATTCAATTATTACAGAAAAATCTTGCCGGCAAAGAAAAGCAAAAGCTGGATGCGGCGGATGCGCTACAGAAAACTGAACGCGCCATTAGCACTATTAATCGCAAACACGCACAGCTACTGGAAGAAAAACATCAGGCCGATCAGAAATTCGAACAATTAAAAATTCAATACCAACAACTTAAGATAGATATTGCTGTTGAACAAAGACGACTGGATAAAGTGTTGTACCAACAATATACCAGCGGACAACAAGATCACCTGCGGCTTTTGCTAAATCAACAAAATCCGAATCAAATTGTGCGTGACATGCACTACTATAAACACCTGTCTCTTGCACGCACAAATACCATCAATACCCTGCAAGACAATCAGAAAAAGCTGGAAGTTTTAACGCAGGCGATACGTCAAAAAAGAACAGAAATCGTTGCCATTCAGAATGAATATTTGGCGCAAAAGAAAAATCTTCAGCAACAAAAACAGGAACACCAAACCATTCTTGCGCAAATTTCAAAACAAATTACACAACAACAAAATGAAATTGAAAAACTTCAGCGTGATGAAAAACGTATCGCCGCTGTTGTGGCAGAAATCAACAAAATTCTAAGCCAACAAAAATCTTCAACAGCGCTATATAACAACCAGCTACCCAAGGCTTTGCAGGATCAGGTACCATTTTCTTCACTCAAGGGAAAACTACATTTACCGGTACGCGGGAAACTTGTTAGTCGTTTTGGTGGTCAACGTTCAGGTAAATATCTTACCTGGAAAGGATTATTCATCAACTCACCCCGTGGCAGTGAAGTCAAAGCGATCGCAAGTGGTCAGGTTGTCTTTGCAGATTGGTTAAGAGGCTTCGGGAATCTAATGATTATTGATCATGGCAAGAGCTATATGAGTCTTTACGGCAACAATGAAACACTTTATAAAGAAGTCGGTGATATCATACGCAGTGGCGACACCATTACAACTGTAGGAAATAGCGGTGGCAATCCAGATCCAGGTTTATACTTTGAGTTACGTTATAAAGGTCAGCCATTTGATCCATTGACGTGGATTAATATTAAATAAGCAAGAAAATATCGATTAATCCATCGCCAGAAATATCATTGGTACGATAAAATAATTCAGATAACAATCAGTGTTTCCATAGGTATTAAAATTCGACAAGTGCGGAGAAAGCATAATGAGTAACATAATGAAGAAAACAGGTTTAGTTCTTATCGGCGCAATCACAGGTGTGATGCTCAGCTTGAATTTTTCCGCCATTGCCCAAAAAGGTACTAATGATTCAGTGCACGCACTGCCGATCGAAGAACTGCGCACTTTTGCCCAGGTATTTGGGCGTATTAAAAGTGATTATGTTGAGACCGTAGAAGATACGAAACTAATTACTGAAGCCATCAACGGCATGTTGGTTGGTCTTGACCCCCATTCTTCTTATCTTAATAAAGACGACTACAAAGAATTGCAAATTGGTACGCAAGGCGAATTTGGTGGATTGGGTATCCAGGTCACGATGGAAGACGGATTGGTTAAAGTAATCTCACCGATTGAAGACACACCCGCATTTCGCGCCGGCATTCAAACAAACGACTTAATTGTCAAACTGGATGACAAAGCCGTTAAGGGAATGACCCTCAGTGAAGCAATCAAACTCATGCGTGGCAAGCCTAAAACGCCGATTACAATTACTGTGGTCAGAGAAGGCGAAAAAGAACTCCTGACATTTACCCTGATACGAGACATTATTAAAATTCAGAGCGTCAAATCAAAGATGATTGAACCCGGTTATGCATTTATCCGCATTACGCAATTTCAAGAACATACCGGTGAAAATTTAGCCAAAGCCATTAAAGAACTCTTCGAGGAAAGTGCAGAGCCCATGCAAGGGTTAGTATTAGATTTACGCAATGATCCTGGTGGCTTACTCAATGGCGCGGTGGCTGTTTCAGCCGCCTTCCTGCCGGAAAATGCGTTGGTTGTTTACACAGAAGGGCGTACCGCCGATGCAAAAATGCAACTGCATGCCAATCCTGAATATTATTTACGTGGCCCAGGAAGAGATTATCTCAAAGGATTGCCGCCTGAAGTAAAAACAGTGCCTATGATTACCCTTGTGAATGGTGGCTCTGCTTCAGCATCTGAAATTGTTGCTGGCGCCTTACAAGACCACAAGCGCTCCGTCGTTATGGGCTCACAAACATTTGGCAAAGGATCCGTGCAAACGATCCTGCCACTAGGCAATGAAACTGCCATTAAACTGACTACGGCACGTTATTACACACCAAATGGACAATCTATTCAGGCAAAAGGAATTACACCTGACATCTTGGATGAAACCGAAGCTGATGACAAACGCGTGCGTGAAGCTGATCTGAATCGCCATTTATCTAATGGTAAAAAAGAGGAAGAAAAAGCTGATACTGAGACTACCGCCAAAGAAACTGTAGATAAACCCAAGAAAGAAGATGATGCTGACGATGAAGACGAAGCGTCGAAAGACAACACGCCAATAGAATTTGGTTCCAGTGAAGATCTTTTACTCATCCAGGCGATGAATTATTTCAAGGGAATTACCACGCCGGTAAGTGAAGAAAGCGATAATACTGACGGCTAGACCAAACCACCTTTAAAGTGTTCGACTATTATCGGAGTAGTGCATTGTGAATGATCAACAACTACTTCGATATAGTCGTCATATTCTGCTGCCGCAAATTGATATTTCAGGGCAGGAAAAACTCACACAATCAAGTGTTTTAATTATTGGCGCAGGCGGATTGGGCTCTCCCATTGCGCTCTATCTGGCAGCAAGTGGTGTTGGCAAGCTGATTATCTGTGATGATGACAGCGTTGATCTCACCAACTTGCAGCGTCAAATCATTCACCACACAGGTTCCATCGGGCAAGCAAAATCTGAATCCGCACGTCAAACACTGGCTGAAATTAATCCGGAAGTTAATGTCATTGCACTGCAAGAACGCGTGGGTGACGTTAAGCTGCGGGAATTAGTCGCACAAGCAGATGCCATTGTGGATGCCAGTGACAATTTCGCAACCCGACATGCAGTCAACAAAGCCTGTGTCACTTATCAAAAGCCATTAATTTCAGGCGCCGCTGTGCGTTTTGAAGGCCAAGTATCGGTTTTCGATCTGCGCCAAATTGACAGCCCTTGTTATCATTGCCTTTACCCAACACATGGGGAAGATGCAGACATGCCTTGCGCAGTAATGGGTGTTTTCGCGCCATTAGTTGGCATCATCGGTAGTATGCAAGCGGCAGAAACACTGAAAGTTTTATTGAATTTAGGTGAAACACTGAATGGTCGCCTGCAATTATTAGACGGCCTGACAATGAATTGGCGTTCAATCAAGCTGAAGAAAGATCCTGCTTGCGGCGTTTGCAGCAATGTAAAAACGTCTAAGCAAGCCCCACCCAATCAACGCAACACTTGCGGCAATAAAGTATCACGCTGAGATGGCCAATTTCTGATTGGCAAGCGCCTAAATTCACTTTTAACAAACTGATGCCAGCACCCGATCACATAACACATCAGCAGACCGGCATGCGCCGCAACATCCAGATCCGCATTTATTTTGCGCTCACTGATGGCAAATCGCATAGCCTGTTTTAAAGTCGCTTCAAGACGATCATGTAACTGATTAATACGCAACTGCAAGTTTTCATTCTCATTGAGAATGGCATCACTGATTAAAATACGTGTCATACCCGGATTTTTTTGTGCAAAACCTAATAATAACAATATAATATTTTCAGTTTTTTTTAGGCCATTACCTTCTTCCTGCATAATTTTGTTAATCAGGGCAAATAAGGTTTGTTCAATAAATTCTATTAACGCTTCAAACATCAACGCTTTACTGGAAAAATATCGATAAAGTGCAGATTCTGAGATTTCTGCTTTGGCTGCAACGGCTGCGGTGGTAATCTTAATTCTACGCGGATTTTCTAACATGCTGGCCAGTGCCTGCAAGATCTGATGTTTTCTTTCATCCGATTTTACCGACATGCGCACCTCTGACCGACAACAATAAAAACACCAATGACATGCAAACTATCTAATTAATAAACAAGCGGAAAAACAATCTCAAGGCTTACGCAGCAAAAAAATTCCCCATGCCAGATGCCCTGCTCTACCACCCTCGACCCAATATGTCAGTCCTGTTTTCATACGTGCCACATACAGCGGATCAATTTTTTGTTCAAGTGCTGGCGTAAATTTCTCAGTTTCTTCAAGTACCCGCTGATAATGGTTAATAAGCTGATTTGTTTGATCGTCAAACTCGACAACCTCAAAACCTAATTTTTCAGCAGCAGAACGATAGAAGCCCGGTGAACCCAAAGAACTCAAGTGAATCCGATCTAAAATAGGTTGCAAAACACCTGCCGGACAATCATCCGCTTGCATAGGATCGGTAAATACAAAATAACCGCCTGGTTTTAATACCCGGAACGCTTCAGCCAGTACTTGCTCACGCTTGTCACTATGTAATATTGCATCCTGCGACCATAAAATATCGAAACCGGCTTCGGATGTTGAAGCTGTTGCAAACGGAATCTGCTCAAAACTACCATCCGTAACCGTAATTTTTTCCGCCAAACCAGCAGCAACATTCAATGCATTTGCGCGTTGATTTTCAACCTCGCTCAGATTCAATGCGCTGACACTTGCCCCATAAGTCTTGGCAAGATAACGCGCAGCGCCACAATAACCCGACCCAATATCAAGAATATGGCTGTTGGCATCCAACTGCGGCAAACGCTCTGCCATGGTAATGACCGTACGCTGACTAGCCACGCTGATTGGCTCATCTGCATTGACATACATGCCGATATGAATATCTTCACCGCCCCAAACCTGACTATAAAAGGTGTCCGCATCTTCACTATTATAATAATTCCGAGCTGTCTCTACAGCAGCAGATTGTATTGCTTCATTAGAACTCATTACTATTCATCATCCTCTGGTTGCAAATATGTTTTTTCAGCGATATGAATAAAGAAATCCGGCTCGCTTTCACGATACGTTTCTTTAAAATCTCCGTAAGTTTCAATATTCTGAAAACCCACTTCACGCATTAACCGCGTTGTGTAGTCCTTCCTCAGCGGAAACATGTTCAGATGATATAAATCCCCATCCGAAAAACGATATTCGAATCGTGCCAATCCTTCATCAACATGCACTGGCTTAACGGATACATTATCACCACAATAATAATACGTATGGTTGCTTGAAAAACCATGATCCATTAAAGCATCGTAATTTCTCTGATCAAGCAACAAAACACCATCATGTCGCAAGGCCGCATAAAATTCGGCTAGCGTTTTACGACGGTCATTTTCATTAAACAAATGCGTAAAGGAGTTACCCAGACAAATAATGGCATCAAATTTCTGATGCACATCATGGTTTAACCAACGCCAGTCGGCCTGCACCGCACGCAACACATGTCCACGTGCACGTGCATTTGCAAAAGCCATGGCGAGCATTTCTGCGCTGCCATCGGCACTGACAACTTCAAATCCCGCTTCCAACAAACTCACGGAATGAAAACCTGTTCCGGTTGCCACATCAAGTATTTGTTTGGCCCCCCTTTCACGTAATTTATCGATAAAAAATGAGCCTTCAGACTCAATGCGCGCATTCCAATCAATGAGTGAATCCCATTTCTGTACAAATGCATGTACATATTCGGCACGATATTGGTCTGTTTCTCGAACTGAAACAGGATCTGAACCATAATCCTGTTTTGTTTTAGCTGATGGTTTACCCATGATATCTCCGTAACTGTTCGTGTATTTTATCTACTGCCAAAGTGGCAACACAAGACACCAGAATGAAAATCCAGAATCAATATGCATAATTAACTGACATCAATCTAGACCTGCTTGCCTTAAACAAGCTAAAATCGGCATTTTAGGTATCTTGCACATGCACACATGGCGAAGTACATCTTCCATACGCGCTGGGACACCCGTTGCTCTTACAATAGGCAATTTTGATGGTGTACATCTAGGCCATCAAGCAATGCTTACCCGTCTAAAAGATGCTGCTAGCAGACTTGGCCTTGCAGCTTGTGTCATGACTTTTGAGCCGCATCCACGCGAATTTTTCGCGCCAGATCAGGCACCTACTCGACTTACCAGCTTGAGGGAAAAACTTGAATTACTGGCCAAATCAAGAGTAGACTGTGTTCGAGTATACCGCTTCAACTATGATTTCGCAAAAATCAGTCCACAAGAATTTATAACCCGCATCCTAAATAAAGAACTTTCTGTACGCTGGCTACTGATTGGCGACGATTTTCGTTTTGGTGCACGACGCGCCGGGGACTTTGCCATGTTGCAGGCACTTTCGACCCAAAATGGCTTTGAAGTTTCAGAAATGCCCAGCATTCTTGTCAATGGTCAGCGTGTATCAAGTACCGGTGTCCGGCAAGCACTTGCAAGTGGCGATCTTAATGTGGCTAAAGCACTATTAGGCAGACCCTATAGCATTAGTGGGCGTGTCACCCACGGTAACAAGCTGGGCAAAAAAATTGGCTTTGCTACCGCGAATATTCAAATGAAACATAATCGTCCCCCGCTATCAGGAATTTTTGTTGTAGAGGTCTGTGGTGTCAACAAAACATCTCCGTCCACGACATACCCCGGCGTTGCCAGTCTGGGTGTGCGGCCCACCGTGCATGAAAACGGACAACCTGTATTGGAAGTACATATCTTCGATTTTAATCAGGAAATTTATGGCCAGCACATACAGGTGAATTTTCTACACAAATTGCGTGATGAAGAAAAATATGTTGACCTGGAAACACTCACGCAGCAAATTGAAAAAGATGTTGTTCAAGCTAGAAACTTCTTTTTAACTGCGTAAATCAATTTCGATTAATTCCGAATCAAATCGTTTATGCGATAAAATCAATCAGATCAAAGCGCACACTGCATTCAATCATACGACACCACATAAAACCAATTAACCAATTAATTTAACCTTTCATGACCGATTATAAGAAAACGCTTCATTTGCTGGACACGCCGTTTCCCATGCGCGGCAATCTTGCCAAACGTGAACCCGATATGCTGAAGGCCTGGCAAGAAAAGAATTTATACCAAAAAATACGTGCCGCCAGTAAAGGGCGCCCGAAATTTACGCTGCACGACGGGCCACCTTATGCCAATGGCGATATTCATATTGGTCATGCCGTCAATAAAATTCTCAAAGACATTATTATCAAAAGTAAAACCTTAGCTGGTTTTGATGCGCCTTATATTCCAGGTTGGGATTGTCATGGCTTACCCATTGAGCACCAAATTGAAAAAAAACATGGCAAGCACTTACCTGCCGAGCAAGTGCGCGAGCTGTGCCGTGCTTTTGCCAAGGAACAAGTTGAACGCCAAAAAGCCGACTTCATCCGCCTGGGTGTATTGGGTGATTGGGATAATTCCTATCTCACAATGAATTTCCAGACTGAAGCGGACATTATTCGTGCGTTAGGCAAAATCTATCAAAGCGGCTTTCTCTATCAAGGCCAAAAACCGGTCAACTGGTGTATTGATTGCGGTTCAGCCCTGGCTGAAGCAGAAGTCGAATATGAAGACAAAACATCTCCGGCCATTGATGTGGGGTTTGTTGTCGAATCAGCCGCAGATCAATTACTACAAACCGCTTTTGGCACAAACATCCCGAATGGTACCAAAATCTACGCCATCATCTGGACCACCACACCCTGGACACTACCTGCCAACCAGGCGGTCAGTGTGCATCCTGATTTTGACTACGAACTGGTACAAACACCGCGTGGATTACTGATATTAGCCAGTGAACTGAAACAAGCCTGTTTAGAACGCTATGAGTTAACCGGCACAACAATTGCAACTTGCAAAGGTCAGACACTGGAACACTTACCATTACAACACCCGTTTGAAGCGCGTAGCGTAAAAATCATTTGTGGTAAGCATGTCACGCTTGAAGCCGGAACCGGGCTTGTGCATACCGCACCGGCACATGGTTTAGATGATTATTTTGTCGGGCAACAATATGACCTGCCAAATGAAAGTCCTGTGGATGGCAACGGAAAATTTAAAGCTGATACCCCATTGGTTGGCGAATTATTCGTATGGAAAGCTAATGATGCCATCATCGACACCATAAAAACCAGCCAGCATTTATTTTGTCTGGAAAAAATTGATCACAGTTACCCGCATTGTTGGCGCCATAAAACCCCGATTATTTTTCGCTCAACGCCGCAATGGTTTATTGGCATGAATCTGCAAGACAAAACCGATTCATCCGCGCACAAAAAACCATTGCGTGAACTTGCCAAGCAAGCCGTTGACACCACCGCGTTTTATCCGGCATGGGGCAGGGCCCGCCTGGAAGCCATGATCAAGAATCGCCCGGATTGGTGTGTTTCACGCCAGCGCAACTGGGGCGTGCCGATGACCCTGTTTGTGCATAAAGAAACCCATGCCCCACACCCACGTACACTAGAGCTATTGGAACAAGTCGCACTAAAAGTGGAACAACAGGGCATCGAAGCGTGGTTTTCACTAGATGCTGCCGAGCTGTTGGGTGAGGATGCCAAGGATTACAAAAAATTAACAGACACGCTGGATGTTTGGTTTGATTCCGGCACAACCCATGACACCGTTGTCAAACCCAATGCACAACTCAAATACCCGGCAGATCTTTATCTGGAAGGTTCCGACCAGCATCGTGGCTGGTTTCAATCCTCATTGTTAACCGCTTGCACCATTGATGGCCGCGCACCCTATGATGCACTGCTCACGCATGGCTTTGTAGTCGATGGCAAAGGTCACAAAATGAGCAAATCAAAGGGTAATGTAATCGCGCCGCAAAAGGTCATGAATGCTTCCGGCGCGGACATTCTGCGCTTATGGGTGGCGTCAACCGACTACTCCGGCGAACTGTTTATTTCCGAAGAGATTCTGAAACGCGTGGTTGAAAGCTATCGACGCATTCGTAATACACTGCGCTTTTTATTAGCCAATCTGGCCGATTTTAATCCTGATACCGACATGCTGGCATTGGACAACTGGCTAGAAATTGACCGCTACATGTTAGCGCATACGCAAGCATTTCAGGATGATTTAACCCAAGCCTATGATCGCTATGAGTTTCACCAGATTGTGCATAAACTGCATAATTTTTGTTCTGAAGATCTGGGCGGATTCTACTTGGACATCCTCAAGGACCGCCTGTACACCGCTGCTGCAAATGGCACGCCACGTCGCTCAGCACAAAGTGCGCTCTACCATATCACGCAGAGCTTGGTGCGCTTGTTCGCCCCCATCCTGAGTTTCACAGCAGAAGAAGTGTGGGAACAACTGGCCGGTGATGCGCAAGATAGCGTGCTATTACATACCTGGCACGAATTTCCAGCACAACCAGACACGAATGCACTGCAACAACGTTGGGCCAGAATTCGCGCCCTACGTGCACAAGTATTGAGGCGGCTGGAAGACTCGCGTGCGCAAGGTGACATCGGTTCCTCACTGGCAGCCAATGTGGAAATCCATGCCAATGCTGAAGATTACGCATTACTCAAATCACTTGGTGACGACTTACGTTTTGTATTGATCACCTCAGAAGCCAGCGTGACACAAGTTGATGACCCGCAACAAGAAGACGTCTCCGTGACCTCCAGTCCACATACAAAATGTGAACGCTGCTGGCACTATCGTCAGGATGTTGGTCATCACACTGAGCACCCCACCTTATGTGAACGCTGTGTCACAAATCTTTTTGCCGCCGGTGAAACACGACATTACGCTTAACAAGTAACTGTAACGATTCCATCTACAATGAACCCCACACTATGAAGCTTCAAACAAGTCTGATCATCGCCTTCGTCATACTGATACTGGATTTAGCCACCAAATTCTGGGTTGAATCCACCATGGTATTTGGTCAGCGCATTCCCGTAACCAGTTTCTTTAATCTGGTGCTAACCTATAACTCAGGTGCAGCGTTCAGCTTTTTGAGCGAACAATCCGGCTGGCAACGCTGGTTCCTAAGTGGCATAGCCGCACTTGCTTCCATATTTATTATCTACCTGCTCAACAAGCATAAAGATGAAAAACTGTTCTGTGTTTCACTCAGTTTTATACTGGGCGGCGCAATAGGCAATTTATATGACCGAATTACATTGGGACATGTGGTTGACTTTCTGGATTTTTATGTTGGCGGCTATCACTGGCCGGCATTCAATATTGCCGACTCCGCTATCTTTATCGGCGCGGCATTACTCATCATCGAAAGCTTCCGGCAAAAGGAAGGCAGCGCTAAGGAAAGCAGTTAAATGACTTCCGGTAAAACAGGAAGTCATTTAACGCTACAGGGGACATTCATAAATAAGCTGAAATGAAAAAAACTCAATTGGTTTGCTGGTTTTTTTTATTAAAAGGGTAGTTGAAGGGTACGTGACAACCGCAGCAGAAAGGCAATTTTTACCAGGGCTTACAACAAGAACACCAATATATATAGTGTCACTAAGTTCAATTGTTTGTCTAACCGAAACACTATACCCGCTGCTCGGTCTAAATCCGATTCCGCCTGTAACCACCTGAAAAGTTTCAAAGTCGATCTGTGGAAGAACGGAAGGTATCACGGTGTCAACCGTATTTTCTTCTAGCAACTCAATATAGAACATTTCCCATTCTTCTTGTGTGCGAATAATCTTACTCCAAGGTTCGTCACTTTTAAGATCAAATGGTAACTTCAGTACAGTATGAGAGAAAATTTCAGGAGCCTCTTGGGCCACTACCCCTGTGCTCATCGTTATTAATACTATGAATAAAAATATTTTCCTAAGTAAATACCTCATGGCATTTTCTCTCCATTAAGAATTAGTTAGCTCTAAACTCATTATTCTGAATCAGAACTTTTTGTGGCCCTCTTCTTCTGTATGCAAATAAATCAGTTCACCAACGGTGGCATTGGACAATCGATTAAATCTGCAAAAGCGCGAAACAGTTCAACTTCAGCGGCAGTGATCTGCTGATCGGCAACAATCGCTTTTGCACAAGCCTTTAACAGCAATGGTTTCTTCAGCGGGGCTAATTGGGCCAGTTGATCCAGTGACGTGCCGACAGTCTCAAGCTTGATTTCATTAAGCGGCAATAATTCAATAGCCAAACCACCCAGTTTTTCTCTGGCCAGCGCAAATGCATCCGCTTTACTTAAACCCTGCTGCTTTCCGGCATGAATTAATAGCGATAAAACCACGGCACTGGCTTGTTGTGTTTCTTCTAAACTCAGTTGTTTTGATTGTTGTTGGGTTCTTTCCTGAAAAACAACATCCAAATGATGAAACAGGATCTTCTGCAGCGTCCATTCAAATAAATGTATCTTGGCATCCATTGCCACCAGTGCATTGAGATTATCCTTAAATAACAGATATTGGCGCTTCGAGAGTTGGCGCAAAGTCGACAGCGCGATATCCAACAACGGTAACCGATGCACCAGTTCCAATTCAGGAAATTTTTCGACTAGCTTGGCAGTTTCTTCATAAACGCCATCATCCGCAGCTGTTGCCAAATATTCTAATTGTTGTTGGCGCATTGTTTTCTCGTTATCCAGCACCATGAAGTAAATCAAAGCCCGCACGGCAAAAGGATCATGCGCAGCTTGTTTAATTTCAGCGGGCAGCTCACTTAAGATCTGGTGCGCATAATTAATTTGAGCATCATTTAATTGGCCAATACGATCTACAAATGCCTCACTATTCATGACAGTCGCCACACCGGCCATTAATCCTGCCGCTTTTACACGCTGATCCTGCGCATGAGAAGCTTCTTTAATTTGTGCATCAGCTATCGGCTGATATTCAAATTTCCCGTCCCAGTTTGGTTCAATACTGCGGATGCGTTTTTCCAGCGGTGGATGCGTGGCAAATAAACTGGTGAATGAGTGTTTTATGCCTTCGCCAAAAAGCGCATGACTGATTTCTGCACCATTTGGATTTTCCAATGTAGAACCCATGGCATCACTGCCAATACGTTTGAGCGCACCGGCTATGCCACCTGGATTACGGGTAAACTGCACGGCGGAAGCATCCGCCAGATATTCACGCTGACGATTCACCGAGGCCTTTATAATATTGCCAAAAAATGTACCACCATAACCAATAACAACCAGTCCCAATGCAAGCATGACAATACCACCACCATTTCTGGAGTTGCGCGAACGCCCCCCCATATGCATCAGATAATAGCCGATCATGCCGAGTATTAGAATACCGTGTAATATGCCAATCAAGCGGATATTCAGGCGCATGTCTCCATTCAGGATATGACTGAACTCATGCGCGATCACGCCCTGCAATTCATCCCGACTCAATTTATCAATCGTGCCACGCGTGACACCGATCACTGCATTGCTGGGTGAATTACCGGCGGCAAAAGCATTAATGCTGTCTTCATGCAACAAATAAACAGGCGGCACCGGTGTACCCGAGGCGATAGCCATTTCTTCGACCACATTGAGTACTTTTTGCTTATTCATATCGCCACTGCCATCAACGATTAATTCAGCATCCATCATTTCGGCAACCTTGGCACCACTGCCCGCAAGGCTGCTGATCTTGTATAAGCTACCAAACAGAATCGTCACCAATACGGCTCCACCGATGAGCAGGAAGGTTTCCCAATCAAATTGTTGTTGAAAAGATTCCGGTGTTAATTGTTGTGCATCAACATAACCAAACGCAAACATCACCAGCAGATTGGTCAACACCACCAAGGAAAGCACGGCAAGAGTAAATAGCAGCACCAACTTTGTGGTGCTTTGCCGTGCTTGGTCTTGCAATTCAAAGAAATTCATAATTTACCGGCACCCTAAATCAGAAAGAAACTTTCGGTGCAACCTGAATTTCAGCACTGTCTTCAAACTCCAATAAAGATGCATCCTCAGTATGGCCAAACATATTGGCAAATGCCATAGGCGGGAAGGACTGCCTATAATTGTTATATTCCATAACCTGATCATTAAAAGCCTGTCGGGCAAAAGCCACTTTATTTTCCGTACTGATCAGTTCCTCACTTAACTGCATCATATTCTGATTCGCCTTGAGATCAGGATAAGCTTCCATAACCACATTAAACAGACTCATAGCACCTGCCAAAGCGCCTTCAGCCCCGTTAAGATCACGCATCGCATTGGCGTTACTGGGGTCAGACGCCGCCGCAGCCAAACCATTAGCAGCCGCATTACGCGCAGCAATCACCGCTTCCAACGTCTCACTTTCATGCTTCATGTACCCTTTGGCGGTTTCTATCAGATTGGGAATTAAATCATAGCGGCGTTTAAGCTGAACCTCAATTTGGGCAAAGGCATTCTTATAGCGATTACGCTTGCTAACCAGATTGTTAAAAATGCCAATAACATAAAAAACCGAAATCGCCAGCACAACCAAAATCACAATCGTAGAAATTTCCATAAATCTCCCCTGTTTGAAAATTAAGCGTTAAGGAACTGACAGGCCAACATAATGAATGTTGCCTTGGCTAATGTAAAGCAGGAATAACCCGACAAGTATCATATTTGACACCGCACATCAGTCGCCCATAGAATTTGAAAAAATACTGCACTATGTATCCGGCTTTATTCAACCATTACAATTTTTATTATGAGTGATACAGAATCTTTAAACGATTATTTTACCCATACGGGTTGAGGTACACGGTAGTAAACATGTGCTTGATCAAAAGCAGGAAATTGGCAATTAAGAAGGCAATGGTAGAACCTTGAGAGTTTCTATCGTTTTACATGATGGGCCAGCCTGGTCACTTGCCGAAACGCAAACCCGAGCACTTCAATCGTTAATTCTTAATCATACTGTAACAATGTTGCTTCAGCACACTGGCAAATACCAGTATGCTGTTTTTTTATGCTTCATACGCCTTACATTATTGCGCGGCTTTAATCGCGTCTATGTTTGCTTGTGCTTCTTCGTTTCCTTGTGCGGCTGCTTTTTCAAACCATTCAATGGCTTTTTGCTCGTCTCTGTCCACACCTTCACCGGTATAGTACATTGCGCCCAAATTATTTTGTGCATCAACATGCCCTTGCTCAGCCGCTTGCATAAATAATTCCGCCGCTTCTACCATGTCTTGCGGAACACCGTCACCATCGGCATACAGCAAACCCAGGTTAAATTGGGCATCAGCATAGCCTTGCTCTGCCGCACGATAAAACCAGCCGGCCGCCATGGCAGGATCATTATCTAAAACAACACCGCCCGCTGTCTTGGAGACGGCTTCACCAGTGTAATACATCACACCAAGACCGGTTTGCGCTTCAGGATCTCCGGCTCTGGCTTGTTCAAGAAATGCCTGAAATTTCTCTTCGGCTTCAGGCGCGTCTTCAACACCTGGTGGTAAAATTTGTTCTACTAATTCGGCTCTTT
Source organism: Nitrosomonas sp. (assembly GCA_021774075.1). GTDB lineage: Bacteria > Pseudomonadota > Gammaproteobacteria > Burkholderiales > Nitrosomonadaceae > Nitrosomonas. The sequence goes on from JAJFJK010000015.1 coordinate 26,070, forward strand.
CTTCGGGTGACAAGCCTTCTCCCAACAAAGATGGCAGTTCACCCACAGTGGTTACTTCACCCATAACCGATTGCTCAGAGCTTGCATCTGATTTATCACTCGATGATTCCTCCCCGCAACCTGTCAGTATTAAAAATGGTGCAGCAAGTAATAAAACAGCAAAAACTCTCATCTTATATTTCCTTTATTCCATAAATAGGCATTGTGAAGGTTAATAATCCCTTCTTATTAGCCAATATTAATTGTTTAAAAAATGGTGCTTAAAATTTAAAATTGTTATTTTATTTGGCACCCGCGTCCTTGAGCAACTTAATAATTTCCGAATAACGATATAAACCTGCCAACTTCAACGGCGTCATGCCATTTGAAGCCACAACATTCAAATCTGCTTTCGCGATGATTAATGCATAAACCGAATTATAGTGGCCATGTTGTATCGCTAACATCAATGCGGTTGCACCATTATCCAGCGCATAATTAACATCCGCTTGGGCATTTGTCAGCGCCTGGATTATAAATTGATGCCCTTCCTGCGCGGCCAACATTAACGGCGTCATATCATTACTTCTGGTCGCCTCAATATCCGCATTGGCAGCGATTAATTGTGCCACAACTTGCCTTCTGTTTTTCTCGGCGGCAAGAATTAAAGCTGTGTCATTATTTTCTGCAGCAGCCACGGCATTCACATCTGCATTGGCTGCCAATAACATCTCAACGATAAATTCACGGCCATCACTTGCTGCCTGGATCAAACTGGTGTAGTCATTTTGCGCACGATAATCAACATCTGCGCCTGCATCCAGTATGCGCTGTACGATTGCCGGATTACCTTTATTTACTGCCGTAAATAATGCGCTATTTAACGCATCCTGCTCAAAATCTGATGCCTCAAGGATTTGTCGCACCAAAGGCAAATTACCCATGTCTGCTGCAGCATTCAATTTTTCACTTTTGTCGGTTGACCATGCACTCATCGGGAAGAAAAACAAAATAAACAACAATACCCATACTAGTTTAGTGCTCTGCAACCGTATCATTCAAATACTCCTTAAAATAATTCTAAATAATTTTGTACCCGCTGTTCAATTAACAACAGTTTTTTTACTTTTAATGTTATCGATTTTATTCGCATATGACGCTGTTCTGCATGAAATATTGCTTGCTCACATCAAAATATTATATCAATATCAAAGATATAGAAATCACAATTCATGACTTACTTTCTACACAACGCACCGACCAATAAATAATCGATGCATTCCCTCACTGTGGGAGCTATGCTATCCTCACTACTTTAAAGAAAAATCAGAAATGACGCAAAACTTCGTTAAATGATTTTGCCAAAGACATCCAAAGCAACGCAAAGACTTAAGTCTTAAATTCATGAAAGTTTACCAAAAGAAGTGCCATGACGACTGTTAATTATGAGATTGTTATTATAGGCGGCGGCCCGGTTGGCATGGCATTGGCACTGATACTTCGAGACAGCGGTATTTCAACACTGTTGCTGGAAGCACGTGGATTACCTGAAAAAGTTGATGACCCTCGCCCACTGGCGTTATCACATGGCAGCCGTTTGATTTTGCAACGTTTGGGCGTATGGCAGAAATTAAGTCAAAAAACGCCTATTACAACCATTCATATTTCTAACCGTGGTGGTTTGGGTCGAACGGTTTTGACCCCTGAAGATGCCGGTGTTTCAGCTTTGGGGTATGTGGTTAATTATCACGATTTGTTCCGCGCACTGTATGAAACGCTGCAAGATACGGATACGGACTATTTAACCGGCGCCACAGTAAAACAATTTGATACGGATGCTGATTTTGGTCATGTGCAATTTGACCATCATGGAGAAGAAAATGAAGTCGGCGCTAAATTATTGATTCTGGCAGATGGTGGCCGTTTGAGCGCACAAATTGAAGACATCACTTATCAAACCCATGACTATGAGCAATGGGCAGTTGTCGCCAATATAAAGGCACAAACGTTACAATCCGGCATTGCTTATGAACGATTTACTTCGGATGGGCCGGTCGCGTTATTGCCTTCAGGTGAGAATTTCGCCTTGGTTTGGACTGTATCCCCCACTGCAGCAAAAGAAATCATTGCATTGGATGACGAAACCTTTCTGGCCCGGCTACATCAACATTTTGGCGACCGATTAGGAAAATTTATCGGTGCTGGCAAACGTTCCGGATTTCCATTGGCACTCAAATATGCAACACCTACAACCTCTCAACGAATTGCATTGATTGGTAATGCTGCGCAAACGTTGCACCCGGTTGCCGGACAAGGTTTTAATCTGGGGCTGCGCGATGCGCATGAGCTTGCCAATGAAGTATTAATGACATTTAAAGCAGGCAAAGAAATTGGCACACCGGCGATGTTGGCAAGATATCGACAACAGCGTCAAATTGATAGCAAAGCCGGACGGATTTTTACCGACTCATTGATCAAACTTTTTTCTAATGATAACCCGCTACTAAAACATGCTTGTGGTTTTGGGCTGAGTGCATTAGATTGTTTTCCACCGATCAAGCGTTTTGTTGCACGTCGCATGATCTTCGGTGCCAGAGGCTAATTGTTTTATTGGTAATTGTTAATTGGCAGCGCGTTGAGGTCACATTTTCAAATAAAACATTATTCTGTTCATCGTTACACTTTTTCACGCCATTTTTTATTTTTTGTCACAGCAGGTAATCAGACTTCATGCAAATAGGCACGCATAAACTTAAAAATAATTTAATTGTTGCACCCATGGCGGGTGTTACTGACCGCCCTTTTCGTCAGTTATGTAAAAGCATGGGTGCCGGCATGGCCGTGTCTGAAATGGTTACCTGTAATTCTTTGTTATACGGCTCAAAAAAGACGCAACGCCGCGCCAATCATGATGGCGAAGTTTCTCCTATTTCTGTACAAATTGCCGGCGCAGATCCTGACATGCTGGCCACAGCTGCGCAATATAACAGAGACCGAGGCGCACAAATTATTGATATTAATATGGGATGCCCGGCTAAAAAGATCTGCAATGTCATGGCCGGCTCCGCCTTGTTACAAGATGAAAAATTAGTTGGCAGAATCCTCGATTCGGTCGTTAACGCCGTTGATATCCCGGTCACACTTAAAATTAGAACAGGATGGGACAAACAAAATAAAAACGCACTTGCTATCGCAAAAATTGCTGAGAGTGCAGGCGTGCAGGCATTGGCTATTCATGGCCGCACACGCGCCTGCGCCTATCGCGGTGAAGCGGAATATGAAACCATTGCAGCTGTTAAAGACACCGTCAAAATTCCTGTAATCGCCAATGGCGATATTACTTCGCCTGAAAAAGCAAAACATATTCTGAAAATCACAAAGGCTGATGCCATCATGGTCGGCCGTGCTGCACAAGGCAGGCCGTGGATTTTCCGTGAGATCTCACATTATCTCTCTACCGGAAAGCATCTGCCTGCTCCAGAGGTTACAGAAATTCATCGCGTGCTGATTGCGCATTTACACGACCTCTATAATTTCTATGGTGAGTACTCAGGTGTGCGCATCGCGCGCAAACATATTTCCTGGTATACCAAGGGCCTGGCTGGTTCAGCAGGTTTTCGTCAAACCATGAACCAATTGAAAACCTGTGAACAGCAGATTTCGGAAACCAACCGGCTCTTCACCAACTTGGCTGATCATGATCAACGATTGATTTATTGCAAAAACAAGGAGGTGGCTGTTGAATGAATGCATCAAACGACAATGAAATTGCAACCTGTATCCGTAAAGCAATCGATAAATATCTGCATGACCTGGATGGTGAAAAACCTTGCCACATTTATGAGATGGTCTTACACAGTGTAGAAAAACCGTTGATAGAAGCCGTCATACAGCACACCAATGGCAATCAAACACAGGCGGCAACATTACTTGGCATCAATCGCAATACGCTACGCAACAAAATGAAACAATATGATATTAAATAAGGCAATTGAATGAGCATCAAACAAGCGCTTATCAGCGTTTCAGACAAAACTGGCATTGTTGAACTGGCACAGGCGCTAAACCAACAAGGCGTCACTATTATCTCGACTGGCGGAACCGCCAAATTATTACAGCAAACGGGAATACCGGTCATCGAAATCAGTGACTATACCGGGTTCCCGGAAATGTTGGATGGACGGGTCAAAACATTGCACCCCAAGGTGCATGCGGGTATTCTGGCTCGCAACGATTTGCCTGAGCATCAAGCCGCAATGCGAGCATCTTCATTTGCAAATATTGAATTGGTTGTGGTCAATCTGTATCCCTTTAGTCAAACCATTGCCAAACCAGATTGTAGTCTTGAAGATGCTATCGAGAACATCGATATCGGTGGGCCGACGATGGTGCGGGCTGCGGCCAAGAATTATCAAAAAGTCACCATTGTCACCAACCCCCAAGATTACACCTTGCTGCTGGATGAAATGAAAGCCAACAATGGCGCTGTTGGCGCATCCCGCCGATTCCAGTTTGGACAAAAAGCATTCTCACATACCGCAGCTTATGACAGTGCCATCAGCAATTATTTAACCGCGATAGACACGGATAATAGCCACAAAGCTTTTCCTGCATCACTTAATTTGAATTTCAGTATTGTACAAAATCTGCGCTATGGCGAGAACCCACATCAAGAAGCGGCGTTCTACCGTGACAATGTCACAATTCCTGGCAGCCTTGCCAGTTATACCCAATTACAGGGAAAAGAACTGTCATTCAATAATATTGCAGACACCGATGCAGCTTGGGAGTGCGTTAAATCTTTTGACAAACCGGCCTGTGTCATCGTTAAACATGCCAACCCCTGTGGTGTTGCGATTGCGGACAATTCACTGAATGCGTATCAACTTGCTCTGGCGACTGATCCAACGTCAGCGTTTGGCGGCATAATCGCTTTTAATCATGTTTTGGATGAAGAAACTGCACAAGCCGTGATTAAACAATTCGTTGAAGTCATTATTGCGCCGGAAATAACCCATGAAGCCAAACAAGTGCTTGCTCAAAAGAAAAACGTGCGGGTTTTAATGTTGCCTTTGGCACGAGAACACCATCAATATGACTTGAAACGCATTGGTGGTGGATTACTGGCACAAACACCGGACAGCCACTCTATTATTTCAGCTGACCTTAAAGTCGTGACCCAGCTACAGCCAACACCACAACAATTGGAAGATTTTATTTTTGCCTGGCGTGTTGCAAAATTTGTAAAATCAAATACCATTGTTTTTTGCCGCAACGGTCAAACATTAGGCATAGGCGCAGGTCAAATGAGTCGCATAGACAGCGCAAGAATTGCATCGATTAAAGCACAACATGCCGGGCTTGATCTGGTTGGATCGGTTGTCGCATCCGATGCATTTTTCCCATTCCGGGATGGGCTGGATGTTGTGGTTGAGGCTGGCACTAAAGCAGTGATTCAACCCGGCGGCAGCATTCGTGATGATGAAGTCATTGCAGCGGCTGATGAGCAAGGAATCACCATGGTTTTTACCGGTATTCGACATTTCCGACACTAATATAACTGACGGTCATTCATGAACTTACTCGTAATTGGTGGTGGCGGTAGAGAACATGCTCTGGCATGGAAATTAATTCAATCGCCACGCATACTTAAAGTCTTTGTTGCACCAGGCAACGCTGGCACGGCACAAGAGCGTGGTTTGGAGAACATTCCGCTGACTACAATACCTGACTTAATAGAATTTGCGCTTAAAGAACACATTGCATTTACCATCGTTGGGCCAGAAGCGCCACTCGCAGAAGGTATTGTAGATGCCTTCAGAGCAGCAGATTTAGCAATTTTTGGCCCAACTCAGCAAGCTGCACAGCTTGAAATCTCAAAAACTTTCGCCAAGGAATTCATGCAGCGTCACCGTATCCCTACGGCTGAGTATGCCAGCTTTAGCGATCCTGAACTGGCGCATCAGTATGTTAATGATAACGGTGCGCCAATTGTTATCAAAGCCAATGGTTTGGCGGCTGGCAAAGGCGTTGTGGTGGCACCATCCGTTGACATAGCGCATGCGGCAATTGACACCCTGCTGGTTGACAAACATCTGGGTGGCGCAGGTTCTGAAATTATTATTGAGGAATTCCTGGAAGGCATAGAAATCAGTTTTATTGTCATGGCAGACGGCAAAAATGTATTGCCACTTGCCACCAGCCAGGATCACAAACGCCTTTATAATGATGACTCAGGCCCAAACACCGGTGGCATGGGCGCATACTCGCCGACACCGTTTATCTCTCCTGAAATACATGCCAAAATTATGCGCGAGGTTATTAACCCTGTAATTCATGGCATGCAACAAGAAGACTTAAATTACACGGGTTTTCTTTATGCCGGCTTAATGCTCACAACAGATAATCAGGTTAAAGTGCTGGAATTCAACTGCCGTATGGGTGACCCGGAAACACAACCGATTATGTTGCGTTTAAAAAGTGATCTCTCGATGTTAATCGAACATGCTTTAAACGGTACCTTGGATAAAGCTGAAACAGAATGGGATCGTCGCACAGCACTTGGCGTTGTTATGGCAGCCTATGGTTATCCAGAGCAACCGAGAACCGGCGACGTGATTCACGGCCTGCCTAATCGTCTCGTTCAACAACAAACCGAGAACATTCATGTTTTTCATTCTGGCACTGCCTTTGGGGGCAAAGATGGAAAAGAAATAATCACAGCAGGCGGGCGTGTTTTATGCGTTACGGCACTTGGTGACAACACAAAATTAGCGCAACAGCACGCCTATCAACTGGTCAACAAAATCAGTTTTAACGGTTCTCAAATTAGAGATGATATTGGCTATCAAGGTGTTCGTCATCAACAAAAACACAAGCAATAACGTTACAGAGCAATTTAAACGAGACGCGACATTGAAAGCATCACCAATAAGCCACAATCTCAATACTAATCTCTACTCCCAACGTACCCAAGCCCCCTATAGCCACACCCACACCATCTGCTAAAATGGCAATGAGGGTCATATTTGGATCTAAATTATAGTGCTATACTCTCAGCTTTAATAGTGTTCAATGTTTATAATGATCGACACTGCTTTTACAAAATATTCATTTCCAATCATAATTTATAAGCTCTCAATTCCAAAGAGAAATCATGTTAACTTCGATCGCAATCACACCAATTAATCATATGCTGCGAGGCGAAAGCTGGGCTTGTAGCCGATTGCAATCGTACAGCGGCAAAACAATATGTGTTCAGATACCGCCTTTATTTGAGATAAATCTGCTTGTTCAAGCCAGTGGTGAGTTACAAAACACCAGCCAATTAGAAGAAATAGATACCACGCTTTGTCTGTTACCTGGCATCTTGCCTGGAATATTGGCACATGATGAAAATGCCTATGCGCGTATAAAAATATCCGGCGATACAAATTTTGCAAATGAATTAATCAATATCAGCAAAAATATCAATTTAAATATCGAACAGGATCTAAGCAAAATTATTGGTGATATTCCGGCACATCGTATTGCAAAGACAGGGAAACAGGTTGTTCAATGGCATGCCGACAGTATTAATAATTTGTCTCTAGCATTAGTTGAGTACTGGATGGAAGAGCAGCCCATGTTAGCGAAATCTACATATATCAACGAATTTGTAGATGAAGTAAAAATACTTCAGGACGATACAGATCAATTAGATCAACGCATACAATCTCTAACTCAGAAGGCTGCGCTTTAACAAACACACTAAAAATCAATGCGCATATTTCGTCTTCTTAAAATACACTCAGTCGCTTTCCGTTTTGGGCTCGACGAATTTTTTCTTAGTCATGGCCGACTACGTATCTTAAGAGCGCCAATAAGATGGCTAACTTTCTGGCGGAAACTTGAGCGGCCACGCGGTGAACGGCTGCGTATGGCGTTGGAAGCATTGGGCCCGATATTTGTAAAATTCGGCCAAATGCTGTCTACGCGTCGTGACTTGTTACCACATGATGTTGCTGATGAATTAGCCAAACTACAAGATCAGGTGCCGCCTTTCTCCACCGAGATTGTGTTAACAACACTGGAAAAAGTCTACGAGAAAAAAATTGATGAGCTGTTTTTAAAATTCGATGAAAAACCTATAGCCAGTGCATCTGTCGCACAAGTGCACTTTGCGGTTTTACATGATGGCACAGAAGTTGCCGTGAAAATATTGCGACAAAATATCGCCCCCGTTATTGCGCATGATATTGCCCTGATGGATACGGGCGCATGGCTGGCAGAAGCATTATGGCCTGATGGCAAACGTTTAAAACTACAACAAGTCGTCTCGGAGTTTGCACGCCATCTTGATGATGAACTGGATTTGATGCGTGAAGCTGCCAACTGCAGCCAATTGCGACGTAACTTTCTTAACTCTCCATTATTATTTGTACCAGAAGTACATTGGGATTATTGCCGCTCGTCAGTTATGGTGATGGAACGCGTCAAAGGTATCCCCATTAGCCATATAGAACAATTACACAAACAGGGTGTTGATATTCCTCAGCTAGCCCGCATGGGTGTGGAGATTTTTTTCACCCAGGTTTTTCGTGACGGTTATTTTCATGCCGATATGCATCCTGGTAACATTTTCGTCGGTGAAGACAATCGTTACATCGCGGTTGACTTCGGCATCATGGGCACACTCAGTGACGAAGATAAGAATTATCTGGCACAAAACTTCCTGGCTTTTTTTCGACGTGACTATGCGCGTGTGGCACAAGCTCATGTTGAAGCCGGTTGGGCGCCTAAAGAAACGCGTGTAGATGATTTTGAAACAGCCATTCGCTCGGTATGCGAACCGATTTTTGACAAGCCGCTGAAAGAAATATCATTTGGTCGAATATTATTTCAATTATTCCAGGTTTCACGTCAGTTTAATGTTGAAATACAGCCACAGCTGGTTTTGCTGCAAAAAACATTGTTGAATATTGAAGGACTCGGTCGCGATCTTGATCCTGATCTTGATCTATGGAAAACAGCCAAACCGTTTCTTGAAAACTGGATGGATGAACAAATCGGACTACGTGGCCTAGCCAGCCGCATGCAAAAGGAAGCACCAAATTGGGCAGTCATTTTCCCCCAGTTTCCTCGCCTGATACACCATATTCTCTCAGAAAACAAAAATCAGGAACTGGAAGAAAAAATGACCGACTTAATTGCTGAACAAAAACGTCAAAATCGCATGTTGGTAATCATCGTCATGTTGTTGGCTACATTGCTGCTCTGGCAAATTTTACTATAGCCACCTCTAAAGATTATGTTTTAGGATTGGATCGCTTCTCATCAGCGCTATCTAACACCATATGCGCTCTTTCAAGCGGCAATGTTTCACCCCGAAAAAACCTTTTATCACGCATATTCCATAGAACCATTAATGGAATACCTAATAATAACGTGACAACACCAATAAAAAAAACCGCACCCATCCCTGCAATGGATCCACTGGATCCATAATCTGGGTCTAGCATGTTCCATGCTTGCAGGATACAGACCACAATCAAAATCACAGCGGCAATCGCAGGTAATATAACTTGCGATAAAGCTGTCTGCCAGTGATTAAAGGCGGTTCGGTGAAAATAAAACACGCAAGATAATGCCGCCACAATGTAGAAGGTACAAACCGCAATACTGACACCATGAATAGTATCTTCAACGATTGATTCACTCATCAGGTTCAGCGTTATATAGATTACCAGTGTCATTAGACCAATAGTCCACGTTGTGAACTTTGGGGTCTGCGTTACTTCATTAACCGATGCAAACCGCTGCGGAATCGCCCGATAAGTCGCCATAGCTAATGCAACGCGTGCCGAAGGCATAATCGTTGACATGGTTGACGAAAAAGCAGAAACACAAATAATTAATGCCGCAACTAACCCGCCTTTAGTACCAATTATTCCTGTAGCCAGCACGGTAATACTGGAATCAATATTATCCTTGTGCGTTAAACTTGCTTCATGATCTGCGTCAATACCAGCATATGCCAATGCTACAGTGGCAAAAACCACATATGTGACAACAGTGATCATCATCGCGATGACACCGCTACGACCAGCCTGCTCTGAATTACCATCTATCTCTTCAGACATAGCCAATGACGCATCAAATCCCCAGAAAATAAACAATGCAATAAGAAAGCCGTTGAGAAAAGTATCAAAAGAAGAAATTGCAAACGGATTAAACCATTGCCATGAAAACGGCTCAGCAGTGCTGACAGCATTTCCTTGTAGGATATAAATAAGTAACATTGCAGCGAGCACGATAAGGATGCTGTATTGCGCAACTGTTAAAATCAAGGTGGTGCGTGAAGATTCTTTCGCGCCGAGCGCTGTGAGATATGTTGTGCTAAAGATAAAAAGGAACGCCACACCGACATGGAACCAAACAGGAATTTGATGCAGATCAAACACAATTGCCAATGAATTGACAGTAATTTGAGTAGCCGCCACACCCGCTAATACGCTAGCCAATAAGAGCGCCCAACCACCGAACCAACCCACATGTGGGCCTATTGCCTTGGTTCCCCAAGTGAAAATAGTACCAGCGTCTGGTGCAGCGGTTGTCAGATGCTTGTAAGACAATGCCACAAAGAACATCGGAATAACAGAAAGAATGAATACAATCGGCAACTGATAACCACTCCCGGTTGCACCGTAACCCAACGCGCCAGCCAAAGAGTACGCCGGAGCAGTCGCTGCCAGACCAATGGTAATCGCTGCCCACTTTGAGACAGATCCCTTTTTTAGACCTTTTGCTTTTAGCCCATGCATTGTTGTTTCTTCGTGCATTCTGTTCCTTTTTTACTAACTATTGGAATTACCAGCAATTTGAAGGAGTACTAGCAGAGATTAGAACTCAAGTCAAAGCTGCAACAAACATGGATGAATATATCTTAAGATAGCAAGTAGAACATACCGAATCTTCCGGTATCTTAGTTCGCTATAGCCTGAGACAGCCATTATCTATGCTATTATTCTTTGGCATTACAATACATTTAAATGAATGGCTGATTAAAGAATAAATGAGTTACTACCAATACCATGTTTTTTTCTGTGTTAACCAGCGTGATGACAATGCAGCCTGCTGTAATAATATAGGTGCTCAAAACATGCGTGATTATGCCAAAAAGCGTATTAAATCACTTGAATTAGCAGGCAAAAATAAAATACGTATTAATAATGCAGGTTGCCTTGATCGTTGCAATGAAGGCCCGCTGATTGTGATTTATCCAGAAGAAATTTGGTATACCTATATTGATAAAGAAGATGTTGATGAGATTATTGATGAACACCTCATGAAAGGACTGATTGTAGAACGACTCAGAATTTAACATCCATAAATCATCACTTTGTGACAAGATAAATCGAGTATCCAATTGAAACATTACGTGATTCAGAAATTTTTTGTAGATGGTCCCATAGGAAAGTTGGAAACTGTTTTAGCTGAACCAGAAACTGCACCAATAGGCATTGCGGTCATCGCCCATCCGCATCCACTGCATGGTGGAACAATGGATAATAAAATTGTCTATACCCTGTTTCATAGCTTGCTCGAATTGGGGTTTATAGCGGTGAAATTTAATTTTCGTGGTGTTGGTGAAAGTGAAGGGATATTTGATAATGGCATTGGTGAGATTGAAGATGCCGTTACCGTAACAAACGCTATTCGCAGTCAATACAGCAACCACCTTCCTCGTATGCCATTATTGCTGGCTGGTTTCTCCTTTGGCGGCGGTATTCAATTGTACGCTGCTGTACAACTTAATCCTGAATTTCTGGTACTTGTCGCCCCCTCTGTTAACAACCTTAATGCTCCCCCTGTACATGAACAAACCAAACATGCCTTAATCATTCATGGCGAGTATAACGAAATTGTAAGCATCAAGACAATATTTGACTGGGCCGCTCCTCAGTCATTGCCAATAGTTATTATTCCAGGCGCCGAGCATTTCTTTCATGGGAAGCTTCCGATACTCAAACAAACCATACTCAACTTCAATTCTTACAAAAAATAATTTCTTAGCTATCCTTCTCCAAAGCCTTCAAGTGCGTGATACAAACACACTAGTGAAGTGGTGGCTGACCATTCGCTGCAGACCACGGCTTGTCTTGAATCATCCGGGCAACTCTGAACCCGTCAACATCAAGTAGTCGGAGCACTAGGAGTGCCGCTGTCCGAGAATAGCAATCGTAGCGAGAGAAAGCCATTTTGGGGCAGATTTTTTGATCATTTGAGGCGAATAGTTGTTCTATTTAATGAAAATTATCGGGAAATATGACCAAAATGGCTTTTCCGTAGTAGATTATTCTATTCTCTGACAGCCTCCTAGATTTCTATGTAACTTTTTAAAACAAAATTCAATAACACACAAAACAAACGAATTTTCAAACAGCCTTACTTAGTTAGAGAATCGCTGATCAAACTTTTAGATTTAATAGTTTTTTTCTAAACAAATACACTATATCTTCCGTAAATATGTATGAATAGTAGTTAAGAGAACTTTTGAAACTATTCCTTAGCCACAAGCATCTCAAATCTAAGTAACAAATTTTTAATTAAACTTTCTTAGCTCTTTGCCGTTAAGCACTTTGAAAAAGAACATCATATCTAACGGAATAATAGGTATTGTTATTTTAAATATCTAATAAGAAATCAAGTTTATTCACGGAGAAACTAATGCCTGACAAAAATATGAAATTCTTAGTAGTGGACGACTTCTCTACTATGCGGAGAATTGTTCGTAATCTTCTAAAAGAACTGGGTTTTGTCAATGTTGATGAGGCTGAAGATGGCGCTGTAGGACTACGTAAACTTCAAGATGGGAACTTCGATTTTGTCGTTTCAGATTGGAATATGCCCAATATGGATGGACTCACAATGCTTAAAAGTATTCGTGCAAACGATAATTTAAAAGCAATTCCTGTGCTTATGGTAACGGCCGAAGCAAAGAAAGAAAACATTGTTGCAGCTGCCCAGGCTGGTGCCAGTGGCTATATCGTCAAACCTTTCACAGCAGCCACACTTGATGAAAAATTAAACAAAATTTTTCAAAATATGGAAAGTAAAGCATCAGCCTAAATCAATAATTATTTGAACTCTGTTTACAACGAATCTGTGAGTCTAAAATGAATACAATCCCACTCATCGAAACACCAGTTGAAGAAAACACACTTGAAACTGAGCTAGAAAACAATAACCTGGATCAACCATCTTTAATGGCATCAACTAGCGATAGCATTGACAAAACAGGCGAAACAAGTGGAGCAGAAAGTGATAAAAAGGTAATTGATCAAGTTGGACAGTTAACACGTACGCTACATAACAGTTTACGTGAGTTAGGCTACGACAAACGTTTAGAATCAATCACATCTGAAGTTCCAGAGGCCCAGGATAAGCTTTCCTATGTTGCAAGTAAAACGGAACAAGCAGCAGAACGTGCATTAAATGCCACTGAAATAGCCATGCCTATTCAGGAAAAACTCTCCACAGATGCAACTAAATTATCTGAGCAGTGGAAAGAAGCACTTGAATCACAACAATCACAACCAGATACAGAAAAATTCAAAGCACTACTGATAGAAACGCTTAGTTACCTTAATAACGTACCTAGTCAGGCCGATGCAACGAACGCCCAATTGATGGAAATCATGATGGCGCAAGACTTCCAAGATCTGACTGGCCAAGTTATCAAAAAGATTACACATATGGTTCAGACGCTTGAACAAGAGTTAGTGCAATTATTACTTGCAAATGTTCCAACAACTAATGCAGAAAAAACTGAAGATGGACTAATGAATGGCCCAGTTGTTAATCCAGAAAAACGTAGCGATGTTGTTAGCAGTCAGGATCAGGTAGATGATTTATTAGCGAGTCTTGGTTTCTAGGAATCACATCAAATTTATTACATAAGTATCACATCATATTGTTCTTGAGTATAGGATTCCTCAACTTGGAGACTAATTGGTTTAGCAATAAAATCTCCAAGTTGGGCAAGACTCTGAGATTCTTCGTCAAGAAACAAATCAATCACTGGTTGCGCTGCAAGAATACGAAAACCATTTGCATCAAATTGTCGAGATTCACGCAGTAATTCTCGCAAGATCTCGTAGCAAATTGTTTGCGCAGTTCTGATTTCCCCCCGTCCCTGACATGTTGGACAAGATTCACACAACACATGTGAAAGACTCTCGCGTGTACGCTTACGCGTCATTTCAACTAACCCTAGCGTAGTAAACCCATTAACGGTCATGCGTGTTCGGTCTTTCATTAACGCTTTATTAAATTCCGTTAGAACTGAGTTTTTATGTTCTTCAGAATCCATGTCTATGAAATCGATGATAACAATGCCACCTAAATTACGCAGGCGAAGCTGGCGTGCAATAACCTGGGCGGCTTCAAGGTTTGTCTTATAGATCGTATCATCAAAATTACGCACACCGATGTAACCACCCGTATTTACATCCATAGTAGTCAGTGCTTCAGTTTGATCAATAATAAGATATCCGCCTGATTTTAAATTAACCCGCTTGGCCAATGATTTTTCAATTTCGTCTTCTACACTGTATAAATCAAATAATGGTCGCTCTCCAGTATATAGGTCGATTCGTTCAGCGATATTAGTCATGTAGTTCTCTGCAAACGTTATCAGATTTTGATAATTCTCACGAGAATCTATTTGAATACGTTTTGTATCATCATTTACAAAATCACGTAAAACGCGATGACTTAAACCCAGGTCTTGATAAAGCAGAACAGGGGCGGAATCTGTTAATGATTTTTGTTGGATATCGTGCCAAAGTTTATGCAAATACTCAATGTCTGCTTTTAGATCATGCTCTTCCGCAGCCTCTGCCATTGTTCTAATGATATAACCGCCCGTCTCTTCCACAGGCAAAACATGTTGCAGTTTCTCTCTTAATAGCTCACGTTCTTCATCATCTTCAATACGCTGTGAAATACCAATATGTGACTCTTGAGGCAAATAAACCAACATGCGACCAGCCAGGCTAACCTGAGTAGACAAGCGCGCACCTTTTGTTCCGATAGTATCCTTTATGGCTTGGACAAGAATACTATTCCCTTCATACAATAATTTTTCAATAGGTTTTGCTGACTCATCATCCTGACCTGCTTCCCATATATCCGCAACATGTAAGAAAGCAGCACGATCAAGTCCAATATCTACAAAAGCTGACTGCATGCCAGGTAGAACACGGCTCACACGACCATTATAAATATTACCCACAATGCCACGACCGCTTGTACGCTCAATATGTAATTCTTGCGTTACACCTTGCTCCAAGATAGCCACACGGGTTTCTTGTGGCGTTATATTTACAAGAATTTCATTACTCATAGAAAATATTAATTTTTGTTAAATCTGGAAACTAAACAAGCCAATTATTTCACAGAACACACTTGATACATGTTTTTGAACGTAACGAGTTAAAACATGCCAGGAAATTCTCTCTATTTACTCGTCACAGTTTCTCAGAGAATTAAGAAAGGTACAATTGATACTTTCCACACCTAATGGTGGATTTTGATTTTCAGGCAAACACTTCTATGCCTACTTCCTCAAGCAATTGCGCTGTTTCAAATAATGGCAGCCCCATAACCCCGCTGTAACTCCCGGAAATTTCAACAATAAAGGCGCTTGCCATACCCTGTATTGCATAAGCACCTGCTTTATCAAAGATTTCACCACTATTGATACAATATCGAATCTCTCGT
This sequence comes from Nitrosomonas sp., assembly GCA_021774075.1. GTDB lineage: Bacteria > Pseudomonadota > Gammaproteobacteria > Burkholderiales > Nitrosomonadaceae > Nitrosomonas. The sequence continues at coordinate 41,814 of JAJFJK010000015.1, forward strand.
TTACCAATTTCACGAAATCGAACATCTGTCGTGGACAATCTAACTTGAATCTTATCTCTCACAACAACACCGATTGCTGTCATCACCTGATGAGTTCGGCCAGAAAGTGCCATCAATGTTTCTTCTGCCTGAGCTGAATCTTGTGGCTTACCGAGAATACACCCATCAATCGTTACCACTGTATCAGCCACCAGAACAGGCTGTAGCGGGAGTCTACGTTGTATCAACCGAGACCAGCCTTCTTCAGCTTTTGTATTTACAATACGATAAACATAATCAGTGGGCGACTCATCAGGCAACGGGGTTTCATCGACGTCTAATGGGCGACTAAGTGTTTCCCGCATGAGCAAGATATTATATCTTACGCCAATTTGTTTTAATAACTCTCGCCGACGCAGACTGCGTGACGCAAGATAAATACTATTATCTGGGAAATTCATAATATCAATGTAATCTCTATTATAAGAACAGAATCTGAAAACTAATTTTACGCCACCTTCAATATCTTATAATGATAATAAAAAATAGTTACAGCCCATATTTCTATGATTTTGATGGCTTTTATTGCCTTTTTCCATTCATACACGATGATAAGGATGTTTTTTGATTACGGATGCCACACGATACAACTGCTCCGCCAATATAACCCGCACCAAGCCATGCGGCATCGTTAACTTTGAAAGTGCAAGCAACTCATCCGCAGACGCCTTAATGTCTTGATGCAATCCGTCTGCCCCACCAATTACAAACGCGGCATCTCCACCTTCTTTCATCCATTCAGTGATGACACTGGCAAATTTAACGGTTGTCCATTGTTTACCTCGCTCATCTAACGCCACGAGTCGACAGCCTGGCGGTATTACTGCACGTATGCGCTTACTCTCTGCATCTAATAATTTCTGAGTTTGTTGACTACTGGTGCGTTTCTCCGGTTTGATTTCTATTAATTTGGCTGTTATCTCATGAGGTAAGCGCTTAATATACGTTGCATAACCTGCATTCACCCAATCAGGCATTTTATTACCAACGGCCAGTATATTAATTTTCATATTCCAAGGTTACTTTTGGCGTCATCATATTGATGTTTCTATTGCTGATTCATTATTCCCGCTTTTCCCACAACGCTTCTAAATCGTAATATTCCCGTACTGTTGGTTGCATAATATGCACAACAACATCGCCTACATCAACAAGCAACCATTCACCGGTTTGCTCACCTTCAACACTAAAAATATTACCGCCCGCAGCTTTTACTTTTTCCTGAACATTACTTGCCAAGGCTTTTGTTTGGCGTGATGAGTCTGCACTGGCAATGACTATAAAATCAAACATTGCAGTTATTTTTGATACATCCAGAACCTTAATATCATGCGCCTTTATATCTTCAAGTGCAGAAACAATCGTATCAACCAATATTTTTGAACTCATCCTTCTCCAATGTACAAGTGATTGGTTTTAATATAATCATAAACAATCTCAGGCAAACAATAACGTGCACTCCTGCCAGAAGCAATTAATGAACGTATTTGTGTGGCTGAAATTTCTAATAAGCTTGTCTTTGCAGCAAAAACCAATCCCCCCGATTGACGCGCCAACTCATTTGCATGGGTTACCCAGCGGGACATGCATTCATTTTTTAAATCTTGTGGTAGCGCTTCATTATTCATAATATGCGAATTGCCAGGACGACCAACGATGATGAAATGACAAAGTTTGAATAGTTCTTGCCAGCAATGCCACTGATGTAATTTCAGAAAAGCATCTATTCCCACAATAAAACACAGCGCAGCATCCTCACCAAATTCCCGCCTGTATTCACGCAACGATGCAACCGTTGTAGTTTCCCCCGCACGATTGATTTCTCGTTCATCCACAGAAGATCTGGCGTTGTCTTGTGTCGCCAAATGCACCATTGTTTTCCTGTGACACTTTGAAGCAAAGGGAATATTTCGTAAACGAGGCTCACCAGAAGGCACGCCAGCGCAACGCCTACGGCGGCGAGCACGTAGATGGGCGCTTCGGCGGGCGTGGTTTCGTAGAGCAGTGGTCGCAGTCCTTGCGCGGCCACGCCGGCGAGGATCGTGCCGCCGAGCAGCCCGGCTCCCACG
>JAJFJK010000141.1 GCA_021774075.1 Nitrosomonas sp.
GAAATCAAGACAAAGAAGACGCTCATTATGATCAGCTCAAGTTAGGTATGTGAGTCGGCGCCTTCAGGCGCTTCATATTTTTGCCCCTTTGAGGGGCTAACAAAGATAAACCCCCGGCTTTGCCGGGGGTAACTTAATTTAGAAATTAATTATGTCGACAGCGAAGATTACCAGTAAAGGTCAGATTACCATCCCAAGAGAGATTCGCACTTTGCTTGATCTCCAGAGTGGGGATAAGATTAATTTTATTATTGATGATTCCGGGCAAGTTAATTTTGTCCCTGTAACCAAAGATGTGGCTACTTTAAAAGGTATTATCCCCAAACCGAGGATAGCAGTGAGTGTCAAGGATATGAAGGATACGATTAGAGCCAAAGGAAGCCAGACTTGAAAGGTTTAGATACAAATGTTTTGGTGCGCTATATCGCGCAGGATGATCCCGTTCAAGCGGCGCAAGCCACTCAATATATTGAGATGCATTGCACTGCTGATAGTCCGTGTATTATAGGCCAAATTGTTCTATGTGAATTGGCATGGGTGTTGGAAAGTAACTATAATCAGAGTCGTGATGATATTGTTTCGGTGATCGAACATCTATTGCAAGTCGGCCAGTTAGAATTGATGGAACCAGAGATAGTTTGGCGAGCACTCAATGATTATAAAAACTCTAATGTTGACTTTCCAGACCATTTATTGGCAAGAATCAATGAGGCAAGTGGTTGTACAGAAACAATGACATTTGACAAAAAAGTGTCAAAACAGCCTGGCTTTCAACTGTTGAGGTAAACCCAGAACTTCTGATCCTTATTTTTGCTAATTTTTTCGAACTCATTTCCGGTTATTTTGTGCACGCAAGTTGCAGTGTGTCAAATTTGTGCCAAACTGTTCCTGGAATACCACCATTTGAGGCTGGTTGACACTGGTTTTGTGCTTGGCAAGCATTGTGAGTGATTGATATTGTTAGAAATAGATTTTGTAATTGTGTCTCATAATCCCTTGGTCGTTGGTTCGAGTCCAACCAGACCCACCATAAAATAAGGAGGTTAGAGAAATTCTCTGGCCTCCTTTTCTTTTGGTATGCCAGATTTGTGCCAATAAAGACATTAGAGACCAGTTCGGCATGTTCCAAAAGCTGAGGTTTTGATATATGAGTGTAAGCCGCCGCGCTATTTGGTGCTAATTTACGCTTTATTTGGTACGGCCTTTACCGTTAAAAATTCTGAAATATTAGCTCGGAACGCGTCTGTCGTCCTTGCACGCCGCCAACAGTATAAATAATTGCAACAGCCTCCATCGTCAAACCATTAAATTACTTTCTCATATCCTGAATATCATTGACTGATATTATCATTTTACCTTTGATTGTCTTAGCAAGCTCGGCCATCTGATCATAATGCTCCAGGCCGAAGTTCACGCCACAACCCTCCGTGCCCCAATAAGGCGAGTCACAATAAAACAGGGCGTCAATGACGGAGTAAAAATGTGCCAACTGGTGCAATATTCAGGCTAGCCATCCTTATCACAGCATTAATCGGTAATCGCGCCGACACTGGCTGTGGAGACAAGTTTGGCGTATTTGGCCAAGACGCCCCGGTTATAGCGTGGGTCAGGTGCACGCCATGCAGCGCGGCGTTGCGCTAAAACATCATCAGTTACATTAAGCTGTAATAAACGTTGCTCAGCGTCAATGGTAATGAAATCACCTTCTTGTACTAACGCGATGGTGCCGCCGACATAAGCCTCCGGCGCGACATGACCTACCACCATGCCGTAGGTGCCACCTGAAAAACGTCCATCGGTAATGAGACCTACTGAATCGCCCAGGCCTTCTCCGATCAGCGCAGAGGTGGGCGACAACATTTCACGCATACCAGGGCCGCCTTTGGGGCCTTCATATCGAATCACGACCACATCTCCGGCTTGGATTTTATGTTCCAGAATGGCGGCCATACAGGTTTCTTCCGATTCAAAAACACGCGCCGGGCCGGTAATTTTAGGTTCTTTAATGCCGGAAATTTTCGCTACACAGCCTTCCGTCGACAGATTGCCTTTAAGAATGGCCAGATGTCCCTGCGCATACATTGGATTGTCCCACTGACGGATGACATTTTGATCCGCACGCGGTGTATCTGGGATATCTGCCAATACTTCTGCAATAGTCTGTCCGCTGATTGTTATGCAGTCAGCGTGTAACAGTCCGTGATTCAATAACATTTTCATGACCTGCGGAATGCCGCCGACTTGATGTAAGTCCGCGGTCACATAGCGTCCGGAAGGCTTTAAATCACATATTACCGGCACTCTGCCACGTATTTCTTCAAAATCATCTATGCTCAGATCAACTTCTGCGGCATGTGTGATGGCCAGTAAATGTAATACCGCATTCGTCGAACCACCTACCGCCATAATTACAGCAATGGCGTTTTCAACTGATTTGCGGGTAATAATATCGCGCGGTAGGATTTGCTTTTTGATGGCATTCACCAACACTTCAGCGGATTGTCCTGCGCTAACCAGTTTTTCTTCATCCTCTGCAGACATGGTGGAAGAATAGGGCAGGCTCATACCCATAGCTTCAAAAGCGGATGACATGGTGTTGGCGGTAAACATGCCGCCACAAGAACCTGCGCCGGGACAGGCGTGTCGTTCTACCTGTAATAATTCTTCGTCATCTATTTTTTTGGCGCTGTGTTGGCCGACAGCTTCAAAGGCGCTGACAATGGTTAAGTCTTGGCCTTTATAATGTCCTGGCTTAATGGTACCGCCATAAACGAATATTGCCGGAACATTCATGCGTGCGATGGCAATCATTGCGCCCGGCATGTTTTTGTCACAGCCACCAACGGTAATCACCCCATCCATGCTTTCCGCTTGCACACAGGTTTCAATAGAATCCGCAATCACTTCACGCGAAACCAGTGAGTACTTCATGCCCTCGGTACCCATGGAAATGCCATCCGACACAGTGATGGTGCCAAACATTTGCGGCATGGCACCGGCTTGTTTTAACGCCTGTTCGGCGTTTAAAGAGAGCTCATTTAATCCCTTGTTACAAGGTGTGATTGTAGAATAACCATTCGCAACACCCACAATAGGTTTAATAAAATCACCATCGTTAAAACCGACGGCGCGTAACATGGCGCGATTGGGTGCACGTTGGGGACCTTGGGTGATGGCTTGGCTGCGTTTATTGTCTGGCATGCTTGCTCCTGAAATGATGTAAATACAATATATGCAGGCGTTCTGTCATTGCGAACGCACATTGCTATAATGTGCATTTTACCGTAAATAAGGTTAAAACCCATGCTCGTTCATCCTCAGATTGATCCCGTCGCACTTTCAGTAGGTCCATTGTCAGTTCATTGGTATGGGTTAATGTATCTAATTGGTTTCGTGCTGTTCATTCTGTTGGGGCGCTACCGTATCAAGCGCAATCCGCAATCGGGATTCACCAATGACATGTTGGATGATGCCCTGTTTTATGGCATGTTGGGCGTGATACTGGGTGGTCGGCTGGGGCATGTGTTGTTCTATCAGTTCGGCTACTATGTTGAAAACCCGCACCTCATTCTTGCCATCTGGGAAGGCGGTATGTCTTTTCATGGCGGTTTTCTCGGCGTATTTTGTTCCATGTTATTGCTGGCGCGTAAATATAAATTACATTGGCTGGCTGTCACCGATTTTATAGTGCCGTTAGTGCCATTAGGGCTTGGTGCCGGGCGCATAGGTAATTTTATAAACGCCGAATTATGGGGGCGTCCAACCGATGTTTCATGGGGCATGGTGTTTCCTTATGTGGATGAACTGCCGCGTCATCCCTCCCAGCTCTATCAATTCGCGCTCGAAGGCGTTGTGCTGTTTCTACTGGTTTGGGTTTATTCAGCCAAGCCACGCGCAATGGGTGCAGTTACCGGCATGTTTATGATTGGTTATGGTGTGTTACGCTCATTTGCGGAATTTTTCCGCGAGCCGGAAGATGGCTTCATGGGTATTGCTACGCTAGGTATGACCATGGGGCAATGGCTCTCATTACCGATGATTTTGGCGGGTATTACCGCAATTGTTTGGGCAAATAACAGACCGGTCAAGCAGGAGAAATCAGCCAAACAAGTAAAAATAAAAAGGCCAAAAAGTCCAAAGAAGCAGTGAAGCCATATTATCTTTGGTTAATTCAGTTTCTATTACAATTGCAAAATAAACCGTATATACTGTTAATATATACGTAATGGAGGTTTGCTATGTTAACCAAAGTTTTTCAGTCAGGTAATAGCCAAGCTGTTCGTTTGCCAAAAGAATTTCGTCTGAATGTTGCAGAAGTAGAGATTTTTAAACGCGGTGAAGAAATCATCATAAGACCAAAGCCACAAAATCTGTCTCAGGCATATCAACTTCTAACACAAATGCCAGAAGACTTCATGCAGGATGGTCGTCATGATGAGCCGCCTCAGAACAGAGAAGCATTTTAATGCTGCGATATATTTTAGATACTGATATTTGTATCTATATTGCTAAGCAAAAACCACCTGAAGTGTTTGAAAGGTTTTCCGTTTTGCAAGTGGGCGCAGTCGGCATGTCATTGGTTACCTATGGTGAATTGTTGTATGGGGCGTGTCGGAGTCAGGAACCGGAAAAAGCAAATAACATCCTGGCTGAATTGGTGGTATTAATACCCGTGCAGCCTATAGAAGCGGTTGTGGCAAAATATTATGCTGAAATCAGAGCAGATTTATTCGCAAAAGGTTTGCCTATTGGTAATAACGATCTTTGGATAGCTGCTCACACATGTGCTTTAAACAAAACACTTGTCACCAATAACTTGAAAGAGTTTACGAGAGTGCAAGGTTTAACGGTTGAGAACTGGTGTTAGTACTCCTTCAACTTGATATTGACGGGTTCAGAGTTGCCCAGATGATTCAAGACAAGGCGTGGTCTGTAGCAAATGGCCAGCCATTTTCAAAGGCCACAACACCGTATTGGGTCATCTGGGCAGCTCCCTTCGGGCGATCCGGAAAGCACTTGCCCGCGGTGTTACGCCTCTTGAAAAGGGCTAGCCATTCCCAGCGAGACGCGCCTAGCGGTCAACCACTTTTCGGGTCGCTGAACCCGTCAATATCAAGTTGAAGGAGTACTAGATTGGTATTAGGTCAGTCACGGGAAATAACACGCTTGGCAGGGAACTGAATTCTGAATCTACTTCCTTTGCCGATTTTACTGGTGATTTTAAAGCGTGCCTGGTGGCGGCTTGAAATATGTTTGACAATGGCCAACCCGAGCCCGGTACCGCCGGTTTCTCTGGAACGGCTATTGTCAACGCGATAAAAGCGTTCTGTTAAGCGTGGAATATGTTCTGGCTCAATGCCAATGCCACTATCCTGTACGTAAAATATGCCGCGTTCACCTTGTTTTTCCCAATGAATGCTGATGTCCCCACCTTCAGGGGTGTAACGAATGGCATTGCTGACAAGATTGCTAAAAGCGCTACGCAATTCACTTTCACTGCCCAATAGTTGGCTTTCAGTGGCTATATCAAGTTTGATTTGATGACGCCCGCCACTTAAGGATTCTGCTTCATGTTGCAAATCACGCAGCATGTCGGCAACATCAATTTCTTTTTCTTCGATAATATTCTGATCATTTTCCAAACGCGACAATGTTAGTAGATCTTCAACCAAATTCTGCATACGTATGGCTTGTTCAGTCATTAATGCTAATGCGCGTTTGTTAATTTCAGAATCATTATTATTTTCATCAGACATTGTTTCAAGAAAGCCACCGATGACGGTTAATGGTGTGCGCAATTCATGTGAAACGTTGGCGATAAAGTCTCGTCGCATGGTTTCAAGTCGCTCGAAACGTGTAATATCACGGCTAATGAGTAATTTTTGTTTATACCCATAAGGCACTAACTGTAGCATTAGAATCAGTTGATGATAGTGTGCTTGTTTGAGTATTAGTGGCTTACTATATTTACGTGCGGCCAGATATTCAACAAAGGGTATTTGTCTGACCAAGTGAATAATTTGCTGACCAGCGTCAAGATCTTGTTTGATTCCCAAATGATGTTCGGCAATTGGGTTACACCATTCAATACGATTTGTTTCATCCAGAATCACAATGCCATCAGGCATGGCGGATGTTGCACGCTGCATACGTTCCAGCGCCAAACTTAATTGTTGCTGACTGTGGCTGTGTGTGCGCACATAACGTGCCAAATAAGCAAAAACATCATCCCAATTGCCTGAGCCTTCAGGGATGCTGGCAGATGTATGGTCGGAATGTTGTAGCCATTGCTCGAGTTTCACCATATGTCGGATATGATGAATCACAGACCATAACAGCATGGTACTAAAAAATAACAGTGCATTGACGGCACCAAAAACTGCCCATAACACTGCGGTGAAGAGGGTAAGGGAAAGAAGCCCTATACAACGGTGCCAGAATCCAGTCACTTAAATAACCCTACGGAAAGATATTAATCAGAATAAAAAATTAAGTTATTTAGAGAAAAGGGCACTTCTAAAAATCCAGATTTCATCCCAACTGCTGCGTTGCGAAAAAAATTTCTTGCTGTCATATCAACCCTATGCTGCACTGCAAAATTTTCCCGCGCCTTGCATTTCATTTGGGCGAACTCCGAATTTTTAGAAGCGCCCTTAAGTTATTTAAAGCAAAGGTAATGCGCATACGCATTATTATGTCATTGATCAGTTGATTTTGTGTGAATAATGGGTTGCTGATTGGTTGCACGCCCTGCAGAAAGGCGATAACCGGAACCTCTAACCGTTTGTATCAGGTCGTCTTTGCCGACGGATTGCAGTGCTTTGCGCAGCCTTCGTATATGCACATCGACAGTACGCTCTTCGACAAAAACATGGTCGCCCCAGACCCGGTCCAGTAATTGTCCGCGTGAATAAACACGCTCAGTATGTGTCATCATAAAATGCAACAAACGAAATTCGGTGGGCCCCAGTTCAATTTCGTGACGCTCAACGGTTACGCGATGATTGACCGGATCTAATTGTAATGCATCAATGAAAACCACCTCGTCAGAAGACTCCGGGGAACGACGGCGCAACACCGCATTGATACGCGCAATCAACTCGCGTGGCGAGAAGGGCTTAGTGATATAGTCGTCAGCACCCACTTCAAGGCCTTTAACCTTGTCATTTTCTTCAGTGCGTGCTGTTAGCATTATGATGGGGATTAATTTTGTACGCTTATCTTTGCGCAGGATATGCGCAAACTCAATGCCGCTCATATTGGGTAACATCCAATCCAGCAACACCAAATCAGGCAATGCCTCATTCACAAGCGCCATGGCCTTTTCTGCATTCTCCGCGTACACTGTTTCATAGTCAGCTTTCTGAAGATTGTAAGTAATCATCTCCCGAATGGCTGGCTCATCTTCAACAATCAGTATTTTTGCGGTCATGAATAATTTCCCATTGTTTTGATATCTATCGTATTATTTCGCTGCAATTTGCTATCAATTCGTTTATCCATTACCCTTCGTCGATTTGCCCCAAAAATATCTCATGGCTGGTTTAACAAAAGATACACCCAAACCCACAGAAATCAAATTACACCAGAAATCCAGGGTGTTGGATATTGCTTTTTCGGATGGAAAAACATTCCACTTCTCATGTGAGTTTTTACGCATTCATTCACCCTCAGCAGAAGTATGCGGTCATGGCCCGGGACAGGAAGTGTTACAAACGGGTAAAAAAACCGTCAATATCAAACATATCGAACCCGTCGGCAACTATGCCATCCAGCTAAATTTTACAGATGGTCATAATACAGGACTTTATTCCTGGGATTTACTCTATAACTATGGCCTTAATCAGGATAAAATGTGGCAACACTACTTGCAACGAATTGAAGCAGCGGGTGAAAGTAGAGAGCCCGCCTGAAAAATGCATCGGCGGGCGCAGCTTTGAAGAACCATTCTTGCAAATAATCACATCAATCATTCAATAAACAAACTACCATGACTAAAACCACTCATTTTGGCTACAACACCGTCCCCGAAACAGAAAAAGCAGGCAGGGTTGCCGATGTTTTCCACTCCGTTGCTGAAAAATACAACTTAATGAATGATGTCATGTCCGTTGGCCTGCATCGTTTATGGAAACGTTTTGCGATTGAAAGCAGTGGTGTAAAAAACGGCGACAAGGTCTTGGACATCGCAGGCGGCACCGGCGACTTAAGCGCCTTGTTCTTGAAAAAAGTAGGCCAGGACGGAGAAGTGTGGCTAACCGACATTAATAACTCCATGCTATCAATCGGTCGTGACCGTCTAATTGATGAAAGCACACCCACCCCCGCAGCACAATGCGATGCGGAAAAATTGCCATTCCCGGACAATTATTTTAACTGTGTCAGCGTGGCATTTGGCCTCAGAAACATGACCCACAAAGATAACGCATTAAAAGAAATGCTACGCGTCATCAAACCCGGTGGATCTGTCATCGTGCTGGAATTCTCTAAAGTATGGGAGCCATTAAAACCCGTCTACGATACCTACTCATTTAAATTACTACCAGCCATGGGTAAAGTACTCGCCAATGACGCGGAAAGCTACAAATATTTAGCCGAATCAATCCGTATGCATCCGGGCCAGGAAGAATTGAAAGAAATGATGGAACAAGTCGGTTTTGAGCGTGTGGAATATTTCAATATGACAGCGGGGATTGTTGCACTGCATCGGGGGTATAAGTTTTAGGATTGTTTCTTTTTGTTTATATTAATAATCAGTGAATTATATGAGTTAGGTGTGATTTTTCAACATAGGTGGCTGGTTATTGGATATTTAATGTCGCCTGGATTCAAGTTTGAAGTGCCAGCTGTTTTAGGTTTTGATAAAAATGAATAACAAGGCAAAATCACTTAGACAGTTAAAAGCGTCGCTTTGCTCCGTTTTGTCTGCCAGTTATTTGCGGCGTTGGGAGTCTTGAGCCACAATGATTAGCGAATCGTCCTATTGGAAAAATTCTCTTCACAAGCATGCTGAGATGCTCAATGAAAAACTTGATCAGCGCGTGTGGCGAGATAGTTCATTTTCGAAAGTTGAACAATCAGTGATGATGAGTTGTTACATTGTGCGAAAGCTCGCTGAGTCAAAAAATATTACTGACGCAAAGTTTAAAATGCCGCTCAAGATGCGTTGTTTTGAAGCAACGGGCGAAACTGCGGATTTTCTGAATAATCACAAGATTGACTCTCTATATCATCTTGATGGCGGTAAGGATGTCATCAAGCCTCTGTCATATATTGCAAACCAACTCATTCATAGTTTTATCTTTTCTCCAGTTTTTGAATCGGCCAGGAAAATTAAAGGCTTCGCATTCAATTCCGACCGCTCAAAAGGCAAGGAGCTCTATTTTCTAGAGCTGCGAACATTCGTTGAGGCATTGACGAAGTGTGCTGATTCATATATTTCTCGGGCATCGTATTTCAGACTTGAGAATGGAGAACTGGAGGTTGTGCTTGACGACGATTTCTAACCCGTCAACACGTAGGTTGGGGAGAGGAACTAACCCCAACAAATACTGCACAAGCTAAAATACATAAAATGCGTAGATGGCACGACCTTTACGTATTGAATTGTAAGGCCGACTATTAAACACTGAGACCACAGAGAAATCAAAATTTATAAGTTCATCATGAAGGTTTCGTTAGCCCGTAAGAATCAGGGCTGGTTTTCTCAAGACGAATGTCCGTGAACGCTGTGTTCTCAGTGTTTGCTTTTTTTGGTTTCTTCTTTAAATCCAGTTGACAGCACCCGCCACTCGGCACAATTATTCCTTATAAAACAAGCATCATTTTCTCTGCAGAGTGACTTTTATCACACGCTTGTTTCAATTATCAATCTAAAGTAGCTTTGGGTTTATTGCCACATAAGCAACTCACTTAATCCGTCATTCCCGCATGTTCTTAGCGGGAATCCATTGATAGTCTGGATTCCCGCCAGAAGCACGCGGGAATGGCGAAACTTGTTACATTAAGCGTGATTGGCCATCGCTGCTATCTTGCTCATACTATTTCCTATGTACTCGGTGAGTTATGAGAAACGATTTTCTGAACGACTCGTGTCTGAGCTTGAGTTATTGCGTATTAATGAAGCGCGTTTACGCACGATGATTGAAAATGCGCCAGATGCTTTTATTGTACATGATGATAAGGGTCGACTGGTTGATGCCAATAAGGTGGCTTGCAATCAGCTGGGTTATACCCGCGAAGAACTTTTGTCCATCACTGTATTTGATATTGAAGCTAATGTTGATGTAGAAGGTCTTTTAATAGTGGTATGGCCTTCATTGGTCAGCGGTGAGGGCCGTACGATCAATGGTGTTCATGTTCGCAAAGATGGCAGTGAGTTCCCGGTCGAAGTCAATATTACGGGCATAATGGATCATGGTGAGAAATATATTTTTGCATTAGCACGTGATGTTACTGAAACAGAGAAACTAAAGGCGTATCTATCAAAACTTGCTATGACGGATGAGCTGACTGGTTTATACAATCGTCGGGCATTCATTTCCACTTTGGACAAAGAATTAACCAGGTCCAGAAGAAGTAATGTTGATTTGTCAATACTTATGGTTGATATTGATTTTTTCAAAAAAATTAATGATCAGTATGGACACCTTGTTGGCGATTTGGCAATTCAATATTTCGCACAAATTGCGAAAAATATGATTAGAAACGAGGATACCGTTGGGCGACTTGGCGGCGAAGAGTTTTTGATTCTGCTGCCTAACACAGCCATTAATGAAGCACTTAGCATTGCTGAAAAACTGAGGAAAACTATAGAAAATAGTTGTGTTGAACATGATGACCGAAAAATTCGTTTCACCATAAGCGTTGGTGTGGCAATTCTTGATGATCAGGACATGACGTCAGCAACGCTGATAAATAATGCTGATCAGGCACTTTATAAGTCAAAGGAAAGCGGCAGAAACCAAGTCACGCGCTATAACGTATAACTTTGTGTTGCTCTCTAAGAACTATCAAACCCATTTATGGGCGACCCTGGAAGTTTCACCAGGGTCGCGTTATAACAACTTAAGAATTTCTTGCTCATTATTTTGTGTTGAGCATGAAATTTTGATTATTCCTCTTCTTCCTCTTCTTCGTCGTCACCAGCAGCATCATCATCAGCTTCGTCGTCTTCATCAGCATCATCCGCTTCAGCTTCGTCTTCATCAGCATCGTCTTCTGCTGCTTCTGCTGCTTCTTCTGCTGCTTCGGCTTCTGCTGCAGCTTCTGCAGCAGCGGCAGCGGCAGCTTCAGCAGCTGCTTCCAGGTTTTCTTCAAGTTCACTCATTCCTTCGCGTTCATCCATGAACCCTGGTGGATACTGGCCTGGTTTTGGGTCACCACAAGCGGTAAGTGCAAAGGCTATAAGAATTGCAGCAATAAATGAAAATTTCATTACAATCTCCTTGATATTTATAATAAAGTTTTAATGTTATTCTATGTTACGTGAAACTTATTCAGCTACAAGCCCCATCCCTGGTCAATAATCTTTTTCTGGAATTTAGCTAAATTCAACAGAGTAAAGCCATCTTTGGGAAATTAGGCGTTTAAATTCTAAATTCCCAAATTGTTAGGTTATGTTTCCTGAAGAGAACAAGAATAAGTAAAAATACTTATTCTTACGTAAGCATAACATTTAAAAAATATAGTGGGGAAATTTTGACGCTATAAATGAATGCTGCGTTTTCTCAGACCTGGGAATTGTTTACGTGAGCACATCATTTTCTTCCTGCTGCTGAAGCTCCCACATACGGGCGTATACATTGTTCGCTATTAAGAGTTGATGATGATTGCCGCGCTCAATTATGCGGCCTTGATCCATCACCAAAATTTGATCTGCGTCGGCAATGGTGGAGAGGCGATGGGCGATGGTTAGAGTCGTGCGGTTGGTGGCAATGCGTTTTAATTCGGCCTGGATTAATTTTTCCGATTTTGAATCCAGGGCGGAAGTGGCTTCATCAAAAATCAGAATTTCCGGGTTTTTCAGGATGGTGCGGGCAATGGCCACGCGTTGTTTTTCTCCGCCGGAAAGTTTTAAACCGCGTTCGCCGACAACGGTTTCATATTTTTCCGGCAGGCTTTCAATAAAGTCATGAATATGCGCTGATCTGGCTGCGGTAAACACTTCTTCCTGTGTGGCATCCGGATGACCATACGCGATGTTGTAATAAATACTGTCGTTAAATAACACTGTATCTTGCGGGACAATACCCATGGCTGCGCGTAAGCTTTGTTGGGTGACATCGCGGATATCCTGATTATTGATCAAAATATATCCCACTTGCACATCATAAAAACGAAATAGCAATCGCGCCAGCGTGGATTTCCCCGAACCACTTTGCCCAACCACAGCAATGTTCTTTCCGGCGGGAATGTCAAAACTAACATCAAACAAGATTTGACGATTGGATTCGTAACCAAAATTAACATGCTCAAAACGAATGGCGGGATGCTGCGCGTTGAGTGTTTTAGCGTTGGGGTCGTCTTGAATTTCTTTATTCTCGTCCAATAGTGAGAACATACGTTCCATGTCAGCCAGCGAGTGCCTGATCTCACGGTAGACAAAACCCAGAAAATGCAACGGCATATACAATTGCAGCATAAAAGCATTCACCAGCACCAGATCGCCCAGTGTCATGCTGCCTTCAATGACCCGTTCAGAAGCCAGCAACATCAATAGTGTGACGCCTATGGCGATAATGAGGCTTTGCCCAGCATTCAAGGACGCCAGTGATATTTGGTTGCGAACAGCGGCTTTTTCCCATGATTGCAGATGCTCATCGTAGCGCCGGGCTTCCCAGGTTTCATTGCCAAAGTATTTCACTGTTTCATAATTCAGCAGACTGTCGACTGCCTGGGTATTAGCTTTGGAGTCCATCGTATTCATGGTGCGGCGGAAAATCATGCGCCATTCGGTCACAATCAGCGTGAGCGTGATATAAGCTAACAAGGTGCAAAAAATGATAACCGAAAACCAAATGTCATATTTGCTGATGAGAATCGCCATGACCAAGCTAATTTCCAGCAACGTTGGCAGAATATTAAACAGCATGAAATTCATCAGAAATGAAATGCCGCGTGAACCGCGTTCTATATCACGTGATACACCGCCGGTTTGTCTCTCCAGGTGAAAACGCAACGACAGTGTATGTAAATGGGAAAAGACTTTATTGGCAATGCGGCGAATAGCGCGTTGCGTGACCTTGGCAAAAACAGCGTCGCGCAATTCGCCGAACAAGGTGCTGCACAAGCGCAATACACCGTAACCGACGATAAAGAAAACCGGTAGAACTAGCATTGCGCGGGGTTGATCCAGAGCGTCAACAATTTCTTTTAGAGCCAATGGTACGGATACATTGGCGAGCTTTGCCAGAATCAATAATGACAAAGCCAGGATGACCCTGCCCTTGAACTCCCACAGATAAGGCACTAGGGATGCAATGGTTTTCCAATTTTGCGTAATGACTGGTGTCTCCTGATGCGGTTAAATCAAGAA
Source organism: Nitrosomonas sp. (assembly GCA_021774075.1). GTDB lineage: Bacteria > Pseudomonadota > Gammaproteobacteria > Burkholderiales > Nitrosomonadaceae > Nitrosomonas. The sequence goes on from JAJFJK010000141.1 coordinate 13,538, forward strand.
TAGATAACTGATCGAGCAGGCAATTAATGCAGTTAAGCTGAATATACACCAGATCAATACAGGTTTTCCGGGGTGGTGCTGGCTTGGAATATCTTTATCAAACATCGCCAGGGTATTTAATGTCGCCAAGATAGGCGCTGCAACAAAAGCTACAACCGTGGCAACTTGTACCATGCCCACCATTGACGGCAGAAAAAAGAACAGAATTATCAATGTTCCGGCAATCGTAATGAGTAGCCAGATTAAGTAGGTTTTATCGTTGTCGCGATGCTTGATTTGCTCAGGAAAAATCAGTTCAAGCGATATGCCAATGGTGCGTGGAAAAGCATCCAGAAGTGTTAACGTCGTACTAAACATGGTTGTGAGCGCAGCAATGGCGACAATCGGAAAAGCCCAATCGCCAAGCGCCTGTTGATACATGCCAATTAACTGTCCGGCAAATGCCGCACCGCCAGCTTCAAACGATTCTCCACTGCCGTACATAACTAACGCGCCCAATAATAGAAAGCATATGGCTAACAAGCCAGTGCCAAAGAATCCCACTCTGAAATCAAATAAAGCGGCTTTCATACTGGCAACCTTGCCTTCACTCTCGTTCTTGCTTTCCGACCAAATGGAATGCCACACGGAAATATCCATAGGCGCAGGCATCCAACCAAGAAACGCCACCAGAAAGACCAAATGCACGGTGTCAGAGAAAGAGAAAAAAACGGTCGCCGATTCATAATGCCCCGGATTGTCAAACAACAGCATAATGACAGCAGCAACAGAGGTGATGGACAACACCAGAATAATGACCTTGACCAACCGATCCAACAACACATAATGCCCGCTGGCCAGCAACGTAAAACAGATCAGCAGCAACAAGCTGCTAATAATAGCCGCCACCATTTGCGGTTCAAACCCACCCAGGCCTTGTAACCCAAAAATATGCGTGATTAACCCGGCAGTCACCACAGTCACCGCAGCCTGAATAATAAACATGGTCGCAATCGTCATGGTCAGATAGACCCACACCGCCCATGTGCCAAGCTTTTTGTAGCCATGTAGAATATTTCTGCCGGTCGCTGCGGTATAACGTGGCCCAAATTCAAAAAATGGGTATTTGATCAAGTGAATAATCACAATAGCGATAATCAACTCAAACCCAAACATCCCGCCAGCACGCGTGGATTGCACTAAATGTGAAACACCCACTGCTGCACCGGCATATAGCAAACCCGGCCCTAAGCGTGCTAACAGGCCGTTATAAAATTTCTTTTGTCTCGTCATTCGTAAATATCCTGCGTGCTTTAAGTAGTGCTAGTAATTTTTTGTTATGTTGCAGTAGGGTCGTATATTAACTCGCAGCAAGACAAAATAACTAAGTTTGTTTTTCAATTTATTTTGATGTTGCAATCTTACAAAACTTTGGATGCTCTGAGAATCAGCATATGTCAAGTTGAAGGAGTACTAGCGAATTTAGATAATAAATGAAATGCCTTTTCTACGACAACAAACAGAATAGCTTACTACAGCTGGCTTATAGGTGACATGAAAATGAAGTGTGACTTTTAACACTGAACATGATGTTCGATACCTTTATCCTGCTTCAGTACTTTGATGATTCATATATATTTGTAGTAATTATTTAACATGTAGGAATGTGTAGATTTAGTACTTTTAAAAGAGAAATGGTTTTTTGGGATGCAACCAATTAATATCAAATTAATTAGGGGTTGCTTGTACATAAACTATAGGTTTTATTAATTTTATCAATATGGCTAATCATGGAATGCGATCATACTTGTAATGAGCAACCTAGACTTTGGTTTCAATATATTGGTGAGTGTAATACCTTGGTTGAAAAGGAAGTATCTAGTAGGCTTGAAGAATTAGCCGCTGTTTCTTTTAATAGCTTACCTTCGCCAAAATGTCTTCCAGGTCTTCTTGTGATCGATCAAAATAGGGCCGATGTGTATGAATTTCTAAAGCATGTAACCAATATGGGCTGTCAACGTGTTTTAGTAATGATTGCTAATACATCTGGATTATACAGTGATGAAGTTTGGCAACTGATAAGGGCAGGTGCTACTGATGTTTTGTCATGGGAAGAATCATGCGATATCTGTAAGGTAATCAATGAAAAAATTGAGCGGTGGACAGCAGTTGATCGACTTTTAGAGTCGCCCCTGGTTAAAGATAACTTGGTAGGTGAAAGCACGATTTGGAAGGGTGTACTTAGACAGATTATAGAAGCGTCATGTTACACGGACGCTTCCATTTTAATTCAAGGTGAAAGCGGCACAGGAAAAGAGTTAGTCGCAAGATTAATTCATACGATTGATAATCGTCATGACAAGGTTGATTTGGTTGTGCAAGACTGCACAACTATTGTTCCGGAATTATCTGGGAGTGAGTTTTTCGGTCATGAGCGCGGTGCTTTTACAAGTGCAAATTCGAGTCGAAAAGGAGCGTTTGCATTAGCTAATGGCGGAACATTATTTCTGGATGAAACAGGAGAGCTGCCTCTACTGTTACAGGCACAGTTATTACGGGTTATCCAGGAAGGAACCTTTAAAAAGGTTGGAGGAAATGAGTGGTTTAATACATGTTTTCGTTTAATCTGTGCGACCAATAAGAATCTTCTGCAAGAAATTGAGCAGGGTCAGTTTAGACAAGATTTGTATTACCGGATTGCTGGTTGGGTTTGCACATTACCACCACTTCGGAACCGCCCATCTGACGTTTTACCATTGGTTGAACATTTTTTGAGGCAACATCGACCTGATAAGCCTTTTTTGAAACTTGATCAATCAGTTCGGCAGTACTTCCTGGAACGCAAATATCCCGGAAATATCAGGGAGTTAAGTAAATTGGTGGCCCATATTGTCCATCGACATGTGGGTGACGGGCCCATAACTGTAGGTGATATTCCAGAGGATGAAAGGCCTGTAGGCAATTCAGGTTCGATGAACTGGCGTAATGATAATTTTGATATTTGTGTACAGCAAGCTTTAACATCAGGCGTTGGTTTAAAAGAGATTGGCCGCCTGGCGGAAGACACCGCAGTTCGCTTGGCTATTCAGGTAGAGCAGGGTAATCTCAAACGAGCGGCGCGTATTCTGGGTGTATCAGATCGCGCACTCCAATTACGCCGCGCTGCCAGTCGAAAGGGCCAAGAGGAAAAAAGTCGCTCAAATCTCAGTGGTTAGATGTCAGCCGCGTCAGGTTGGATTTATTTGAGTGGCTGTCATACGCTTATTCCCCACGTTTGCAATTGAGAGATTAATTTCCTTGTTATCAAGGCGGCCACATTTGCTGTAGTCCGTTGCCCGGTTTTTTTCTCTGAATATTTAAAGAAGCTGCTGTGTATGCCTATTAAAAAACGTTTTCCGTTATGACATTTAATCCACACAGGGCTCCCACTCATTCCAGCACTTGTGTCGGCTTGATAAAGTATAAGGTCAAGGGTTCTGCCGTTGAACTTGGGAAATGTTTTAATCACCCAATCATAAGACCACCAAAGCGTGCTGCAGGGTACAGTGCTTTTTTCACCGGGGTATCCAGCAATATTTATTTTTGTACGCTGTAATTGCCGGTGAAAAGTGGTTTCAACGGGCGTGATGAAGTTTGCTGGTTGTCTACTCCACGAGCCGATTAAATTATCAGATGCCCTGAATGACAAACGCTTTCTTTCCTGTTGTGGTAGTAATTCAACGACTCCAAAATCATGAGGTAACATATTTCGAATATGCTTTTTTGTCATAGCGTTTATGTTCAATTCCATCCCCATTTTGAACTCAGGGTTTATACGAACTCGGTACGAACTAAATGAGCTGAATGGTTTAGGGTTTGTTCCGGGATACTCATTTCGCGCAGGTGTAACAACCACTTTTTTTGCGGTTACGAGCTGGAATTTATTTTTCCCTGTTTTACTATCTCTTACGAGTTTCAATCCAGCGATGACGTGAGCAGCAGTTAGTACGTGCTTGGAGGTAATAAGTAATCCTGAGCCGCAGCCGCGTTTTGTGGGTTGCAGTTCTGACCAGTTCTGACCAAGGGTCTCCAAAGTACCCAATGGGTATATCACCGGTTCAGGGAATTCTACTTCAAGAGAACAGATCCAACGGAAAGGTGGTTTTGTTGCACCCTTTACCCTTTTGCGCTCATCGGTGTTGAATATAATTTCTTGATTCTGTCTTTTGGGTAAAGGATATAGATTAATCATCACTAAAGAGTTATCCGTATCTTGCTGTTTTAATGAGAGCCAGGTGGCGGTATCAATAATGAATTACGAAATATGCCGGTGTCTTGTTCCATATTAGAACGGCCAAAATGAGCCGCCGAGAATCGTATCAAGTTCCGATTGCGCTTTGGCTGTTCTTGTTTTCGCAGTAACCAGTGACTTTTCCGTCTCTGGCCCAGCAATCCCACCAATCGGCAAACCTTCTCGTTTCTGGAAATCACGTAGCGCATCACGTGTTGCACGATTCATTACACCATTAGGTTATTCGTTATTTAAATGAGATACGGTTGTCAGCAAGAGATCCGATAAAATATATCGATAACTTGTGAATTAGAGAAAATTTATCGTGACCTATTTTAGCCAGTCATTTATTTGATTTTGTACCTCATGATTAAATAGAATTCCTCTGTTATGAGACCACGGGCTACTCCCTGGCACACATCCTTGTCCACTTTTGGGAGAGCAGCCATCTAGAAAGTCGCAGAACCCGGTGTGAATGCCAACTAAATAGCGCTTGTCTTTTCCATCCCACCACCATACCGGAGCTCCACTTTGTCCTTGACATGTATCAGCCTTGTGCGTGAAAAGATTCCTTGCCTTGCTGCCATTTTGTGTAGGTTGAGGATTATCTAAAGTATTGTATGCAAGCCATTGGGTAAATAGTTTTTTATCACGGGGATAACCGCTCACATTGACCACCTTATTTTTAAGCCACTTTTTACTGATTGGAAACTTAAAGGTATTTGTGTTCGATGCGCCCCAATATTTCAATCCTTTCATTTCTATACTGCTTGAAACTTTAATCACGGCAAAATCATAACTGGCATTAAAGCGATTTTTTCCATGGCTTCTCCATTCTTTTCTAACGTGGAAAACTGTAGATATATATTCACCAAAGGGTTTAGCGCCGCCGTTATGTCCTGGCGTCACTTTGACCCGAATTGGGCGTTGACCCTTCAGTGGGCCGGAGGTTGGAAACAAAACGTGAGCCGCAGTGAGGAAATGTCTGGGGCCAATGAGGAATCCGGTACTAGGCTGTTTCTTCATTTCTATTGGTTTTCCCGTATTAGGATGCCGGAAAGTGGGGATGATGGTGCAAATGCACCTAAAGGGAATCGATTTGGTTTTGGTAATTCTTTTTCGGGAGTCACTAGGAGGTACAATCTCAAAGTCTTGCAGTAGATCATTTTCAAATTCAAATGCCGGGCCGCTTGCGTTTCGACATACACTGCAATCACAATTGTATCGATGACCTATTTTATTATTAAATGGGTCTTCATCTGAAGATGAGTTTTTTCTAATGGGCTTTTCGTAATATGTTAAGTCTTTCAACATGATGTTTCTCCCAATGTAAAAGGTTTTAATGTGGTTTTTTCAATCGCGATAGCCAATGGCATTTGGAGCGAAAAAGGTTTCATTTGCTCTAGCCGCTGAAGTAAGCTGTGGGCCTCTTATTCCAGTAAGCTTGATGCGAACCGTTGTAGGGACATGGCAGTAATCCTGTTTTATACGCCGATCAGTATGATTTTTCCGCCACGACGCACCCAGCGGCCACTTCCTGTCTGGCCAGAGGTTCTGGTCGGAGCGTTGTTGCTTATCAGACCTGGTGCATGTTGTTTTACAGCTGACATAATTGCTTTCTTTGCGATTATTTCAGGTGCGCTTGTTGATGGAGCATTCGCGGCTTTTTTGGTAGCAGTGGCCGCTAATTTGACAAAACGTCGAGCGACCTCAAATTCCTGGTCTTCAGGACTCAACCCTTCCAGCTCCAGACCAAAGGCTCTTCCAAGCGCAGGGGCCAAACTACCGCCGATTCGAGCGCCTATCGGGCCACCAAAGGTTCCGCCTAATGCTGAGCCAGCTATGGGCAAAGCACGCTTAGCAATTTTCCTGAGCCCTCGGAACACGGTTCGACCCAGGCGCGATCTGGAAAAGCGTCGTACGCCTCGGCCGATGCGTTTAACTTTTCGGCCAATTTTGCGTGCCAGCTTACCAAGAAACTGTTCCATTTCTTCATCGCTGGTTACCTCCAGCAATTCAGCAGCCAGTTCCATCTCTTCGGCTTCACTTAAAGGATTCCCCTCGCTGCCATCATCCATCATTTCAAACTCGTTCTCGAATTCATCCTCGTATTCACTTTCAAATTCATTCTCGTATTCATCCTCATATTCCATTTCTTCCGCTTCTAGCTGTGTTCGGTCTAAATCATGCATTTTTACTCTCCTTAATGAATATATAGTGAAGATGTGCTGGTGCACATTCACTATATAAGCAACCTCTGTGCCAGTTTTTTGTTTTATTTCTAATACTGCAATAACAATAAGTTACAGTTTTTGGTGAGTGCGATATGGTTGTTTGAGAAAAGTGATTGGCGAAGTCAGTTTCGTTGTTTTTTGTCTAAGCGAACTTTAACCGAAGCATACTTCGGGTTCTGTTGCATCAGCACGCCTTTGCCAAGAAATCGGCTAGGAGGCTGTCCGAGAATAGTAATCGTAGCGAGGGAAAGCCATTTTGAGGCAGATTCTTTGATCATTTTAGGCGCATAGTTGTTCTATTTAACGAAAATTATCGGGAAATATGACCAAAATAGCTTTTCCGCAGTAGATTATTCTATTCTCGGACAGCCTCCTAGGCTGGTGATCTGTGAGTGGATAGGTGGGCAAGATGCTGAAGATGAAGGAAATCATTCTGCCGTGCATCCGATGGTATGCGGCGTACGCGCTCAGTTATCGCAACTGTATATCAGTGTACAAAAGTTACCATTTCTGGCGTCAATTTTTCCAGTCTACGAATAAACTTTTGTTAAAGAAACGATGTTAGAGTAATTTTCCATGGTCAAATTTGATGCTGTTTATTGGAATATTCTCAACGCTGTTTGACGAGTTGCAGATCTAACCAGTTCTGACCAATGGTCTCCAAAGTACCCAATGGGTATATCACTGGTTCAGGAAATTCAACTTCAAGAGAACGTATCCAACGGAAAGGTGGTTTGGTGGCACTATATGCCGATGTTGTGCTAACCAATTAGCACAACGCTCCATGTTATTTGCATGCCTCGATTGTGCGCTGATACTGGGGAAACTCATGAATGATTTCAGCGAGGAAAGTGAGCGTTCTGCGTTATTGCTAGCGAAACGTAGAATATTTTTACAGGTTGGCTTCTTGTATAGATTCCTGGCTTACGATTCGTGAATGCGGCGCATTTCATAGCTTTGAGGTTATGCTTCAATGCAAGGCGTAATGTACATATGCACGATTGTTATGAGTTTTATCGTGATTAACATTTAAAATCTGCCTGCCGATGTAAAAATCGGCGTTCCTTCAAAATCCAGCTAGTGTTTAATTGCATTAATTCGATAGAAACTATTTCAACTATATATTCAATTAGAACAAATAGTTAAGTTAAATAATAATATGCCTTATTTTTGCAATTAGACACTAGTTTGAATTGTATTAATTATTTCTTTACTGACAGAACGAACTCTCTGGTCATTCACATATACAATTCAGCATACTTTCATTACTGTTTCCATATTACAACCTATGAATACTCCAGAATAAAACCCTAGAATTTAACCACTTAAACAGCTACAAGCCAGCAAACTTCTTCAATCGAGCATGTGTGCCGAGAAAGCGATTCTCGTCGACCTTCTTCGTCTTGACACCCGAAACAGGTCGCTTATGCGACCATTGCCAAAACGTTGCTGGCCAGCCATCTATGGAAAGAGGTGCTTTGGCTTTCGATGAATAATAGACCTGCCACAAAACATAGCTGGAGAGCGCTTGTGTTTTTGCGAGCTTCCAGCGCCAGAAATTGCGACCTGTGTAAACTATCGGTTTCTTTTTCGATAGTCGGTGTACAGTCTCTAGAAAATTTCCACACCAACGGACAATTTCCTTGGGCTTAATGCCCTTAGCCCGTTTATCCCACTCAATATCGAGCACAAGAGGAAGGTCGCCAGGACCGAGTTTACCGACAGTTGTCGAGAAGTGTTCAGCCTCTGCGACTGCATCCATGTCAATCGGTCGGCTGACACGGGCAAAATGATAGGCGCCGCGTATCATTCCAGCCGCTTGACATGCTTTCCAGTTTTCATGAAAACGCGGATCAACAAACCCTACACCCTCAGTTGCTTTGATAAACGCAAACTTATGACCTGCCGCCGCAACCTTTTTCCAGTCCACCTTTCCCTGCCATTTGGACACGTCGATACCTGTGACCCAAGTGGTCAAAGGCCTATTCGAGATCCTCAACACCAGTTTCATTTTATTCCAAGTGCTTGGGCCTATTTTTCCATCATCATCAAGGCCATTCTTACTCTGCCAATCAGCTACCTTCTGTGCGAAAATTTCTTCATTTGGTGAGAAATTCAACTTGAGTACCAAGGCCACAATGTCGTCGAAGTGATTATACCAACCAATGGATTTTGCCTTCTTCCGATTGTATGCAACAGCACTTGTTATAGCGAGGCCACTTAGTTCTAATTCAAAGAAATCGTTTGATGAATTTAAACCTTCTTCTAGAAAATCAAGTTCAAATTCCATAACAGAATCTGCCTTGTTTTTTCTACAATATGAACAGCGACAATTTGGCCCATGATTCAATTGAGTGTTGTTACGTGCATGGTTATAGGCTGAATTTCTCATAGTTGAACACCTCATTCATAAATTTTTAAAAAGTAACGCAAGTTGTTTTACTAGCTAGTCAGCACATAGCAGCATACTGTTTGCATGCTAGGACTGTGCGCTGATACTGGGAATACTCATGAATGATTTCAGTGAGCAAAATGAGCGCCTTGCGTTATTGCTAGCGAAACGTAAAATGTTTTTTACAGGTTAACAACTTGCGTAGGTTCCTTTTGTGCCTTTTATCGGGAATGCGGCACGCTTCATGGCACCGAGGTTATACTTTGACGGAAGGCAGAACCGCACATGTACATGATTATTATGGAATGGCCCATTTTTATTATCGGGGTTAATATTTGAAACTTGACTGTCGTTAAACCAGAGTCGATGCACCTTCAATATCTTGTTAGCTTGGATTGTATTGATCATCTCCTGGGTTAACGGACGTGAATATAGATTTGGGTCCGTCTTGAAATTAACTTTTTTATTTCGACCATCTTTCCGCATAAGACCGATATCTACATCGATGCCCATTCGATGGCTACCATGCTCTCTGTACTCGCCTCCACCAAATCGACTAATGTCAGCGATACGTATTTGCGGGCCGTTTGGATGCTTAGCTTGCCATCGTTTGCCAATTTCTATTAAGGCTTTTATCGTTTCAGGGAGTCCGAACTGATTTTTCCTTACGTGAAGCCCCAGGGCAGACAGCATACGCACATTGACGGCGGGTATAGGGCCACTGGTAGTGCCTGTTGAACTAGAGCTTGAGGGGTTAGAACTAACTGGCGGGGAAGAAAAGCTAAGCATGATAAGCATGGCTTCAGTCCGCGAACCAACAATACCATCGACTGCTAATGCAAAACGTTTCTGAAATGAACGAATTGCGCTACGTGTCTGTTTTCCAGACTTTCCATCAATTTTTAGATTAATATTTAATACCTTGTTGAGTGTTTGCTGTACCCATTGGACATATGCTCTACTCTTTTTGCTAACTTCTTCTTCTATCTCGTCGCCCCTAAGGATTTCATCCGGTTCCAAAAATTCATTTGTTGAATCAAAATCCTCGCCAAATAGATCAAGCTCCAATTCCATGGCAGAATCTGCTTTATTTTTTTTACAATATAAACAGTGACAATCTCGTCCATGATTCAATTGAGTTTTGTTACGTGCATGGTTATAGGCTAAATTTCTCATAGTTGTATACCTCATTCATGATTATTTTTAAGACATTGTCCAATCTGATAGGAGCAGGCTCGGGGCCGAAGATTAAGAAGTCGATTCCAGGGCTCATGAGCTAGTGTTCCAAACTCTTTCAACATGATGCCCCTCCCAATGTAAAGGGGTTTGGAGCGACTTTCTCAATCGCAATAATCAATGCCTGCACCGCTTTTTCTATTTCATATTTTTTGTGGCGAGTTGTGATTAAAAAACCAAGCTGTGGCCCCTGATGTCGGCATCCTCTCAGCAGCAGAGTGAGGACGCCAGCGCGGTGTAGTTGATCGTGTAGCGTGGCCGCATCAACATTCGGAATCGGGCGTAACGTTTGAAGCGGAAGCTGCCCGCCTTTGCTGGATAGCCCGAAGTATTTCAGGAGACTTTTGAATTGGTTTACCAGTGCATATAGTTGTTGGCGCAGCCTGTCGCCATCAAGGCGATTGATGCGCAGAGCATTTCCTGCCGCTTGCAGGTTTGCTGCAGACGGAGGACTGCAATGAATCCTGGTCAGACTTCTTCTCTTAAACCATCGAATCATAGCTTCGCTACCGCTCAATGTGGCCAGTGGTGCGCCGAATCCCTTTGCCAGCGAACTGATGAGCAGAACTTCCGGCCCATAGGCTCGATGCCAACGCAACGAGCCGCCCCCGTTCCGGCCAAAAGGGTACTCGGCCGTTGGGGAATGCCCGAGGATACCCAGTGCCTGAGTATCATCCAGGATCAGTCGTCCTCGAAATTTCTTCACCTCAGCCATTAGCTCGTGAACTGGTGCGGGCTCCCCGCTACGAGGGCACAATCCATCGGCTACAACCAGTGGACGAAATCCATCACGGCTGGCGCGGTAGAGTTGTCGTCGCAGGTGCTTGACGTCGTGGTGTCGGAATTGAAACACTTGTACACCGCGTAGCATGGCACGTTCAACACCCCATTTGGCGATGGGGTAGGCGCCGGCATCAACGTGGATGGTAAATTGTCTAGAATCAAACATCGTAAAAAGATCCTGAAAAATATGTAACGTAGACGATGCAATCACTGCAGCTTCACAGCCTTGCAGCGCTGCAATGTCATTAGCAACAGTGCTTGTTTGGGTCATGGCATTCATAACCGCTGGTCGCCCTGTAGTTAGTGACTGCCAGGGCTGTAGCGTGTTGCTTGGATGTTGCATACCCAGATACAAAGCTGAAGTAAAATCGAGCATCAATTGGTACCCTCGCTATGCACTGGCTTGTTTGGCGAGGCGGTTTTGTAATAGCATTGCTGGCATGGTTGTATTTACCGGGGTTGAAGCGAGATCAATGCCTGTTGCTGCGCGATAGGCATGGATATAGCCCTGTATTTCCTGGCGCCAGTACCTTGCCCAGTTTTTTGCGTTGTCTTGATCTGTTATGTCTATCCAGTTGCCATAGCGTACGGACAGGATAATTTGCTCACCAAATGCCCCAAGATCGCGAAAATGTGTGACACTGGTGTCTGACCATTCTTGCAATTGCTTCATAGAATCGACTTGTCCCATCCAAGCTTCCTTATATGGCACCATCGTGCGCCCACCCAAGAAGCGTTGTATTTCCGGTCTGGCAAGTAACCACTGCTGAATTAGCATTTCAACGCGAGAGGTCCAGGGTAATTCACGGAACTGGTTATTGGCTCCTTGAGCGAGTAGCAGGTGGACTTCTTTTAGTGCGTTCAGCAATGAAAAACCATCTGCGGTAATCATTTTGTCGTCATCATCGCGATAAAACGCTGTGGCAGTATTAAGCAGATTGTGAAAGGCTTCCAGAAATTTAGAACGTGTTTCTGCCGAAGTAAGTTTGGGCACCACTTTGCCGACCAAGGCCAAACCATAGTGATTGTCATATTCATAGGCTCTTCTGGGTACGCTGAGTCTGAAGGGCTCATCCTGGATATAGCCCCAGAGTAGGTTACTCATGGGCCTTACCGGATCCAGAGCAAGGCGTGCTAACGGATCTTTTAAGCTTGGCGTGCGTTTGTTCTGGAAGCGCAATGTCACAGCATTTGTTGTCTGTGCAAGCATGCCTTCTTCATGCCAATAAGACCAGATCAATTCCAGGAAGCAAGGTGCCGTACCCGCATCTACATTGGAAGCCAGAATTCCATCGCAGAAGGGTGAATCAATAATTTTTTTGTCTTCATAGTCTTCTCCAAAGGCGTTTCTCAGAATGAGTCGAAGATAGGGAAGGGTAGCGCTTTCACCTAGATAATCGCCCAGCTTTTCTTGGATATCTTTAATGGTTAAACGGCGCCCCAGACGTTTCTCTTCCTGATCTTCATCAAACTTAACCTCATCTTTGATCAACGTTCCACAGCCGAGTAATAGAAAAGCTTCTGTGGCTACTTTTAGAAGATTATAGGTGCCCATACCAGTGAATTGTGGATTCAGTTCCCCTCTTTTTAACCGTAAATTGGCTGTTCCAGGGTGGTTGTTATCTCCATCACCACATAAAATATTGTTGACAAATTCGCTATAGGATTTAAAACCAATTGCGTTTGTTCGGCTTCTTATGGCTACCCAAAGCGCCTGATCATCAGTTTGTGGTGTGTTGTCACGAGCTAGAGCAACCGGCACAATGTCGTCGCGTGATATGGGTCTTTGGGTGACTGTGAGCGAAGTAGATCCCAGTTCTACCATGGCTTCCCCTGCCGAGTCTTGGGTATACAAGGTTGCTGTATATTTGCCTGCGCCAATACCGGTGGTATCCCAGTTCGTTATCAAACTGGTCGGATCGCTCAAAATGCCATTATCAACTTCCCACTTGTATTTTGTTCCATTGGTTTGTCCCTGAATTTGCGCACTTAGAACAGCGACCTGCCCTTCGGTTGTGGTTGCGGGCGTGACGGAAATAACTACGTCGTTTACCTGGTTCTGTGAAGTGGAAATTGCAAGCTCTGGAATCAAGGTAATCCGTATATCTCTGTTTTGATCAGACTCTAGTGTGATTGATTCCTGTTTTTGTTTAAAATTACTTGCTATTATTGTTAATAAGTAAGTCCCTGCCTGTAAATCTGAAAACATGCCTGTACCAACACTCGTTGTTTGGGTGTTATGTGCTTTGTTGGTCACTGAATTTTCAATTCTGATGCTTGCGCCTGCAATTGGACTTTCGTCTTTTGTCTGAGTTGAAATAATAAGTTGTGCCATGAGTGTCTCCTTAATGAGTAGTTAAAATGCTGTTAGGGTATTTGGTTGGGTTCTTATGGACATTCACTGTTTCCTGGATAGAGCGTGTATGAGCCCAGTGTTTCAGTAATTTTGTCAAAATCTGGCTTTCTTTCTTCGCACTGATTCTTCCGTCAATTTTGGCTTGCCCCAGTACAGCAAACACAAGAGTTGGTGGTGCCTGGCGCATCAGCCGTGGTTGTTTTTGCCAGGAAACATATGTTTTTTGTAAAACTACTGGTTGGCGGTGCTCAACCGACATGGCCTCTCGTAGTGATTTTCCGTCCAATGTACTAGGCTGGTGATCCGTAATTAGTTGTACAAAAGGTTTAATAGTTGATTCTTGTAATGCGAAGAAAGTACGTTGATTTATACCCAATCCTTTTTTGGAGTAGAATGATTTCCAAAGTCTGGCTAAGGCCTTCCACTGGGGGTGTGGAAAAAGGATATTTCCCATAGCGCAGCTTAGTTGGACCCGAAGATAAGGAGGAGGGTGTGGGTCGCTGGGATTAAAGCGGAAAACAAAAGGACGAGGTAAACTAACAACCCCAATTAATCCTAATGTCGATGATACACCCAGCCTGCCTACGGACCAGAAGTCAGCCAGTATTTCGGAAATCCAAAGTCGCCAAAGTCGCCATGTTTTCTTGCTTAAAGTCGAGCGTGCTTTGGCTTCTTTTTGTTGCAGGTCGTTACTTACGGAATGGATCAGGTTAAGAATTGCCGATCCCTGATGACCCACTTCATGAACCAGTGAAGACCCAATGCCATTCCCAACCATACGCTCACGTGGTACGCGTATGATGGCAACCGGATTATCACTGCCGCCTGGCAAACGCGTTCGCACACGCCGAATGGCAGCGCCAAAACCTCTATCCAGATAAGTGATAATGGAAGGATGCTCGAACTTGTGCCCGGGCAGATCCAAAGCATCTGAGGCGAGCACATCAAGCCCGGCAAGCCATATACCATTCTCATGTTCACAACGTTGTGTAAGTGCGTCTGAGAAGATGTCGAATTGGGATAATATGCTATTAAACCGGAGACGTATAAAACGTAATCTGCGTTGTGCTTCTGCTGGGCTGGCGTTTTGACCTGGGCCCAGCAGCCAATTCAGATAGCGTTGGATACGTTGTTTGATCTCATGCTGGCGGGCGGCAATGTGGCGTTCGATCGCTGTATGGGATTCACTGGATACAGAGGCAGCCTTTACCATCGGCATTTGGAGCGAAAAAGGTTTCATTTGCTCCAGCCGTTGCAGAAAGCCGAGGGCCTCTTGTTCCAGTATTCTTGATGCGAATTGTTCCGGGTACATGACTGTAGTCCTGTTTTATACGCCGATCAGTATGATTTTTCCGCCACGACGCACCCAGCGGCCACTTCCTGTCCGGCTAGAAGTTCTTGTCGGAGTGTTGTTACTCATTAGACCTGGTGTATGTTGTTTTACAGCTGACATAATTGCTTTCTTTGCGATTATTTCAGGTGCGCTTGTTGATGGAGCATTCGCGGCTTTTTTGGTAGCAGTGGCCGCCAATTTGACAAAACGTCGAGCGACTTCAAATTCCTGGTCTTCAGGACTCAACCCTTCTAGCTCCAGACCAAAGGACCCGCCTGATGCTGCACCAGCTTTGGAGAGAGCACGCTTACCAATTTTTCTGAGTCCCCGAAACACGGTCCGACCCAAGCGAGATCTGGAAAAACGTCGTGCGCGTCGGTGGATACGTTTAACTTTTCGGCTAACTTTGCGTACCAGCTTGCCTAGAAACTGTTCCATTTCTTCATCGCTGGTTACCTCTAGTACCTCGGCAGCCAGTTCCATCTCTTCGGCTTCACTTAAAGGATTCCCCTGGCTGCCATCATCCATCATTTCAAACTCGTTTTCGTACTCACTCTCAAATTCATTCTCGTACTCGTTTTCGTATTCATTTTCAAATTCACCTTCACTTTCACCTTCACCTTCGTATTCACCCTCAAATTCGTCCTCGAAATCATCCTCGTATTCCATTTCCAGTTGTGTTCTATCTAAATCATGCATTTTTAACTCCTTAATGAATAAATAATGAAAGTATGCTTGTGCATATTTACTATCTAGCAACCATCGTGCCATATTTTGATTAACAGATAATTATAATTATTAAACAATAGGATAGATGTTTGTTTGGATGTGGGGCGGCAGATGTTGTGTAGTGTTTGACGAAGAGGTCTTCGCTGGTTTCCTTATCATCTAAACCAAAAACGAAGTATTCTTCGTATGTTAGTGAAGTTGGAATTTTGAAATATTAATTGCGGAGTATGAAATTGAGGTGGTCAGCTAAATTGATACGAGAAATTACGTCAATCAGAACCTGTTTCGTATTAATTATTTATTGTTAACACTGATGAAAATTACGATATCTGGTTTAATGATTGTTTTCATTTGAATTGAGCCTACATGCCTTTTTGCCACAAAATAACTTTTATTTGCGGTCGCGGGTACGCTGTGTTGAGTTGTTGTTGACTTTTAAAATCGGGTAGGTAAAATATTTTCAGCCTTGTGGTTCTGGTCAATTATCTGTTCAATTTATCAAAAAACCACAAGACATCACACAGCACAGGGAAACTAGGGTTCCGGCCTTTTTACTAAAGGTGTCTGGTCCGAGAGTTTCCGGTCTCGTTATAACGGGGCTCCACGGAGGGATAAAAGCCCGGGAGATAAAATGTGAATTTATACATTTATTCTCGGCGCTAGTACTAGCCCGTTGAGCAAAGGAAGCCTCGTTATGTCTTTATCATCCCAACAAAACACATCCACGCCTGATAGTGGTGCTGTCGTACCCGACGTACTCCATCGTAGCATGGGTGTCTGGCACAGCTTTACCCTTGGTTTCGCTGTTGTTTCGCCGGTAGTCGGGCTTTACGCCATTATTGGTGTGCAAACAAATGTGACGGGTGGTGGCTGGTTTGCTGCATTGGCGATTTGCCTGGTTATGCAATTGCTGGTAGCAACCGTTTATGCGGAGCTGTCTTCACAATTCCCAATTGCAGGCGGCGCCTATAAATGGTCGCGCCAGCTTGGCGGCGTCATTGCCGGCCAGTATGCCGGGATTATTTATGTCAGTTCAACAATTGCCATGTTGACTACGACGGCCTATACCGGTGGCATCTGGCTGGGAAGCTTTTGGGGATTGACAGACGGTAGCGGCAGTATGATGGTATTTTGGGGCGCAGTATTTTTGCTCATTTGCATGTTTCTCAATCTCGTTCATGTGAGTGTTTTTAAGTCAGCAATTGCACTGGGCGTTTACGCAGAGATTATTGGTTCGTTTGGTATTGCATTGCTGCTGTTTTTCTTCTTTCGTCAGCATTCTTTTTCCGAGTTGTTTCAGCACCTGGGGACAGGGACTGCGCCTACCGAAATGGCTGCTTTTATGGCAGCGCTCGCTATTGCAGGCTGGGCATTCATCGGTTTTGATGCTTGTTCCACAACTGCGGAGGAAACACATCAACCCAAGCGTATGGTGCCGCGAGCAATTTTTCTTGCCCTAAGTGCAGTGGGGGCGGTTGTATTGTTTAATTCGGCCGCACTGATATTGGCTTTTGATCATGACGCAATGGTGGATGCCAGCAAAACATCCGATCCGGTCACGCCTTTGATTGCCAGTAGTTTTGGAGCCTGGGTTGAGAAACCCTTTTTAGCAATTGTCATGATCGCTTTTCTTGCCTGTGGCGCGTCAGTCGTCAAATACACTTCGCGCATCATCTATTCCATGGCGCGTGAAGGAAATATGCCTGCTGTGTTGAGCCACGTAACGGCTGACAAAGTTCCGCGTAATGCCATACTTTTTACCGTCACAATGGCCGGATTTGGGTTGCTGTTGGGGTTGAACGATAACGCTGTGGCAACGGTAATTGCTTTTGGTACGAGTGGCTTATACGCCATGTTTGCCATGACGACGGGTGTTGGATTATTTGCCCGGCTCACCGGGCGCTGGAACCCGGCGCTTGGCGAGTTGAAATTGGGTGTTTGGGGGTTGGTTATTAATGTGGTGGCTTTTCTTTGGTCGTTGTTTGAACTCATTAATATTGCCTGGCCACGGACTTACGTGGTTTTTGCCGATGCACCCTGGTGGCAATTATGGGCGATTCCTATTGTTTTGGGCAGTATTCTGGGTGTGACCACTGTGTATATTCTAATAAATAGAATCCGCAAGAAGAAATAGAACCCGCAGCTATTTTAGAAAGGAGTCAATTATGAATCAACATAAAACATTGCTTTGGCAGGAAGATATTCCGGGTGGGTGCCATTGGTCTGGTATTGTGCGTCGCGGCACGACTTTGCGTTTGACGGATGTGAGTGGTAGTGCCAATGCGGCTGTGCTCTTCTATAACCAGGAAGAAAAATTGGAACGCTACAATATGGCGGACACCCTGAAATCGCAGCATACATTCTATTTGACCAAGGGCCATGCCTGTCATTCCGACATGGGGCGCATATTTTGTTGCATTACCGCAGATACCGCAGGTTGGAATGATACGGTATGTGGTCTAAGTGACGCTGTATTAATCCAGCAAAAATATGGTGTTGCACGGTATCAGGAACACCGTAATCAGATGCATCGCAGCGGCCTGGATGGTATGTTAATTGAGCTGGGGAAATGGGGGCTGGGCAGGCGTGACATCGTGTCCAATATCAATTTTTTTAGCAAAATTACAGCTGATGCGAATGGTGAATTGGTGTTTCATGCGGATAACAGCAAAGCCGACGATTATGTCGATCTCAATTTTGAAATGAATACATTGGTGGCATTGTCTGCTGCACCGCATCCACTGAATACTGACAACGCCTATCAACCGGGTGCCGTTAATCTGACATTGTTTACCACACCGCCGGAAGTAACTGCGGCAACAGCGGAATGCGCGCATATCGCAGAAAATAGTCGTGGCTTGCAAAATACACAGCGTTTTTATGCCGGTGATGGAGAAGTCGTATGAACACAGAGCATTTGACTGAAAGCAGCTTTGATCCTAACCTCGCTGTGGTAGATGAAATCTGCGCAGCAGGAGAGCCGTGGGTTAAGCGGGTGAACAAGGGACAGACTTTTCGTATTGTCGATTTGGAAGGCAATCAGGCGGTCGACACTTTGTTCTTTAATGCAAATGATGCGTCGGAACGTTACAGCGCGACTGATACGATACGCCGTCAGAACAGATTGTATCTGACCACGGGCAGTAAGCTTTATTCCAATTTCGGCAACGTGATGTTGACCATTGCTGCGGATACTTGCGGACGTCACGATACACTGGGCGGTGCTTGTGCTGCGGAAAGCAACACGGTGCGTTATGCGCTGGAAAAATACCCAATGCACAGTTGTCGCGACAATTTTCTGCACGCACTGGCCCATGAACCCCATTGCGAGCAATTGGGTATGAGTAAGCGGGATTTGCCCAGCAATATCAATTTCTTTATGAATGTGCCGGTCACTGAGGATGGTCAACTCGAGTTTATTGACGGCATTTCGGCGCCGGGTAAGTATGTTGAAATGCACGCTGAAATGGATGTGTTGGTGTTGATCTCAAACTGTCCGCAGCTCAATAATCCTTGCAATGCTTATAACCCCACGCCGGTTCGCCTGCTGATTTGGGGAAAATAGGAACAAAGCATGTTTAAGAAAGTATTAATTGCTAATCGTGGGGCGATTGCCTGTCGTATTATTCGTACATTGCGTCATATGGGTGTGAAAAGTGTGGCTGTTTATACTGATGCCGATGCATTGTCGCGCCATGTGATTGAAGCGGATGAATCCTATTGTATCGGCAGCGGCGTGGCGGCGGACAGTTATCTACGCGCAGATAAAATACTGGAGATTGCCCAACAAACCAACGCAAAGGCGATTCATCCCGGTTATGGTTTTTTGAGTGAAAATGCGGATTTTGCTGAGCAATGTGCGGCGCATGGCATTTGCTTTATCGGCCCTAGCCCGCAGCAGATGCGAACCTTCGGTTTGAAACATACGGCACGCGAATTGGCCATGCAAAATCAGGCTCCATTATTACCGGGAACCGGCTTGCTGG
Organism: Nitrosomonas sp.; assembly: GCA_021774075.1. GTDB lineage: Bacteria > Pseudomonadota > Gammaproteobacteria > Burkholderiales > Nitrosomonadaceae > Nitrosomonas. Next base: position 32,836 of record JAJFJK010000141.1, read on the forward strand.
ATAACCTGGATGAAGCACTGCACGAAGCGGCGCATATCGGCTACCCGGTTATGTTGAAAAGTACCGCCGGTGGCGGTGGTATCGGTATGCGTTTGTGCTGGAACAAGGAGGAATTAATAGATGCCTATGATGCCGTAAAACATTTAGCGCAAAATAATTTCAAGGATGCGGGTTTATTCCTGGAAAAATTTGTTGAAAATGCTCGTCACATTGAGGTGCAGATTTTTGGCGATGGCCAAGGTGAAGTGATTGCGTTAGGGGAGCGCGATTGCTCGATGCAGCGGCGCAATCAGAAGGTGGTGGAAGAAACACCCGCGCCTAGTCTTACGCCGCGTTTGCGCCAGGCACTATTGGATGCCGCGGTGCGCCTTGGTCAATCCGTTAACTATCAGTCTGCCGGGACGGTGGAATATATTTTTGATGCCGCCCGCGGCGAATTTTATTTTTTAGAAGTTAACACACGCTTACAGGTTGAGCATGGTGTGACAGAAGCCGTAACGGGGATTGACCTGGTGGAATGGATGGTGCGGCAAGCTACCGGGGATTTGCCACCGTTGCACTCATTTGAGTTGAAATCATCGGGCTGTGCCATTCAGGTACGTGTGTACGCTGAAAACCCTGCTAAAGACTTTCAGCCTTCCAGTGGCAACCTCACGACTGCAACGTTTTCTACTACGGCGCGTATTGAAACTTGGGTAGAGCGCGGTGTGGAAATTTCCCCGTTCTATGATCCGATGCTGGCAAAAATTATTGTGCATGAACCAAATCGTGACGAAGCAATTGCTAGCTTGCGCAATGCGCTTGACGCCACAACATTACACGGTATTGAAACCAATCTGGACTATCTCAAACAGATTTTACACAGTAAAGCGTTTCGTGACGGGCAGCACAACACCAGTTTTTTAAATGACTTTCATTATGATGCGCACACTATTGATGTACTGAGTCCGGGTGTGCAAACCACGGTACAAGATTATCCAGGGCGGCTTGGCTATTGGCATGTTGGCGTACCGCCGTCAGGCCCAATGGATGCGTTTGCGTTTCGTTTGGCTAACCGTCTGGTAAACAACGCCGAAGATGCGGCTGGTCTCGAGATCACCTTTTCAGGCCCGACGCTGAAATTCAATTGTGACAGTATCATCGCAATTACTGGTGCACCGATTGAAGTGCGCCTGGATGGCGAGTCATTGATGCTATGGCAGTCACATGTCATTAAAGCGGGTGCATTACTGCAGTTTGGAAAGACCAGTGAGCATGGTTGCCGTGCTTATCTCGTGGTTCAGGGCGGTTTTCAGGTGGCAGACTATTTGGGCAGTAAATCAACGTTCACGTTGGGTCAATTTGGCGGATATGCCGGGCGTGTTTTACGTGCCGGGGATGTGCTGCATATTTCAGAAAAGCAGGATCATACGCATTATTCACTACCGCAAGCGTTAATTCCGCATTACACCGATGCATGGGAAATCGGTGTTTTATACGGCCCGCACGGCGCACCGGATTTTTTTACTGATGAAGGTATACACAATTTTTTAATCACCGACTGGAATGTGCACCATAATTCCAGCCGCACTGGCGTTCGACTGTTGGGTCCAAAGCCGGAATGGGCGCGCAGTGATGGCGGTGAGGCAGGGTTGCATCCGTCCAATATTCATGACAATGCGTATGCAATCGGTGCAGTGGATTTCACCGGTGATATGCCGGTTATTTTAGGACCTGATGGCCCCAGTCTGGGTGGTTTTGTTTGCCCGGTAACAATTGCGCATGCTGAATTATGGAAGCTGGGGCAATTAAAACCGGGTGATAAGGTACGCTTCAGTTTGTTGTCCATGAAGCAAGCGCTGGCTTTGGAGAAATGCCAGGATGAATCTATTCAGAATTTGCGCCCTGCAACGACTGGCTTAGTACAATCTGAACCAGGCGCATTTACCGCATTGGCCGTGAGCAGCCCCATTCTGCACAGCATTCCAGCAAGCGCACAGCAGGTGCAAGTCGTTTATCGTCAGTCGGGTGACAAATACTTGCTGGTTGAATATGGGCCGCTGGTGCTTGATTTGAATCTGCGTTTTCGTGCGCATGGGCTAATGGAATGGATACAGGATGCGCTTGATTCAGGTCGTCTGAAAGGAATCGTAGACCTAACCCCCGGTATCCGTTCATTACAGATTCATTTTGATTCAAAAGTGCTGCCACGTGAGGAATTGCTGAATATTCTGGTTGCTGCGGAGAAGGCGTTGCCTGCTATTGAAGAGATGGTTGTTCCAACGCGTATTGTGCATTTGCCATTATCGTGGGACGACACGGCGACACGACTGGCGATTGAGAAATACACGCAATCAGTACGCAAAGATGCGCCCTGGTGCCCGAGTAACATCGAATTTATTCGCCGCATTAACGGGCTGGACAGTATTGAGGCCGTGCAGCAAATTTTGTTCGAGGCGAGCTATCTGGTGATGGGATTGGGTGATGTCTATTTGGGGGCTCCGGTTGCCACACCGGTAGACCCTCGCCATCGTTTGGTGACAACAAAATATAATCCAGCGCGGACTTGGACGCCGGAAAATGCAGTGGGTATCGGTGGCGCCTATTTATGTGTGTATGGCATGGAAGGCCCTGGCGGTTATCAATTTGTTGGACGCACGGTGCAAATGTGGAATCGGTATCGTCAGACGACTGATTTTAAGGAGGGCAAACCCTGGTTGCTGCGTTTTTTTGATCAGATTCGTTTTTATCCGGTTAGTGAAAGTGAGCTTCTAGCGCTGCGTAAGGATTTCATTAGTGGGCAGTTTAAACTGCGTGTTGAGGAAACCACTTTCAGCTTGAAGCAGTACAACCAGTTTTTGCAACAGAACAGCGTGTCCATCAAGGAATTTAAAACCGGACAGCAAGCCGCATTTGAGGCAGAGCGTGAACGCTGGAAGATCAATGGTCAGGCTGAATTTGTTAGCGAAGATAGTCTGGATGATGCCGATACCCAAAGCGAACTGGACATGCCGGAAGGCGCTTGCGCGATAGGTTCACATGTAACAGGCACGGTTTGGAAAATACTGGTCAAACAAGGACAACATGTCACGGCCGGTTCTTCATTAATGGTTATTGAATCCATGAAAATGGAGTTTTCTGTGGATGCCACAGTGAGCGGCACAGTACAGCAGATTTTTTGCAAGCAAGGTGGATATGTGTCTACCGGGCAAATGTTACTGGTTATACAGGAAGATTGAGTATGGATAACATTTTACCCTTGGGCAGCATTTCTTCTTTGCTGCGGCGCTATGCCAGCGGTGAGCTGAAACCCAGTCAGGTGGTGCAGGCGGTGTATGCGCAAATTGTAAATGACGATGATCATGTCTGGATACACAAATTACCGCTTGAATCATTGCTGTGCTATACCAGCCAAATTGAAGCCAAAGGGATGGCGGCGTTACCGTTGTATGGCATTCCTTTTGCCATCAAAGACAACATCGATTTGGCAGGTGTGTCAACAACAGCGGGTTGTCCAGCATTTGTTTATACACCCGAAGACAGTGCGACCGTTGTGCAGAAATTGATCGAAGCAGGCGCTATTCCAATAGGCAAGACCAATCTTGATCAGTTTGCCACGGGATTGAACGGCACGCGTTCTCCCTATGGGGCTTGCCGCAATGCGTTCAATCCGGATTATATTTCAGGTGGATCCAGTGCCGGATCGGCCGTGGCAGTCGCAAAAGGTCTGGTATGTTTCAGCCTCGGGACGGATACAGCAGGTTCTGGCAGAGTACCTGCTGCATTCAACAATCTTGTTGGATATAAACCAACTTCGGGGTGGTTATCTACACACGGTGTTGTGCCTGCCTGCCGTTCATTGGATTGTGTTTCTATATTAACGTTTACCGCTGATGATGCAGAACGCATATTGGCTGTGGCAGCGGGTTATGATGCCAGAGACATCTACTCACGGGAAAGAAAAGCTTGCGAAATTGACTTTGGTGCTACTCCACATTTCAGATTTGGTGTTCCGCAAGATCACCAGCTACAGTTTTTTGGTAACAATGAAGCTGAGCGATTATTTAGGGTAAGTATCACCCGGCTCCAAGCGCTTGGTGGAGAAGCCATTGAAATTGATTTTAATCCCTTTCTGGAAACTGCCCGCTTGCTCTATGAAGGACCATGGGTCGGTGAACGCTATGTGGCAATCCAGTCATTTTTTGAAACCCATAGCGATCAGATTATATTGCCTGTGCGCGAGATCATTGCCAGTGCAGCGCAATTTTCAGCTGCTGATGCGTATAACGGCTTATATCGTTTACGTCAGCTAAAACGTCAGGCCGATTGCATTTGGGCGGATGTGGATTGTTTTCTGACACCTACTGCCGGTACCATTTATACGATCCAGGCGATGCAGCAAGACCCTGTCCGCTTGAATTCAAATCTGGGCTATTACACTAATTTTATGAATCTCTTGGGGTATGCAGCGGTGGCGGTACCTGCTGGATTTCAGAATAATGGTTTACCGTTTGGGATAACACTCGCGGCACCTGCTCATCAAGATCAAGCATTATTGCACCTGGCCAGACGGCTACAACAGTCGTATACGTTGCCGCTAGGTGCTACGGGCGCTATGGATACAGCGCACATAGATGATATAGAGCTTTCCGAAACAATTAAATCTGATCGAATACGCCTGGCAGTTTGTGGCGCACATTTATCCGGCTTGCCGTTAAATAGGCAATTAACTGTTCGAAAAGGGAAGTTGCTGACATGTACCAAAACATCACCCGATTATAAGCTCTATGCGCTGCGGGAAGACCCGCCCTGTCGTCCGGGTATGGTACATGTAAGAGAAGATGAGCAAGGATACGCGATTGAAGTTGAAGTCTGGGAATTACCAATGCATGAATTGGGCAGTTTTGTGGCAGGCATACCTAAACCGCTAGGGATAGGTACGATTACCTTGGCAAGTGGTGAAATGGTGTTAGGGTTTCTGTGTGAGCACTATGCTGTGGCAAATGCAACAGATATTAGTCAATTAGGTGGGTGGCGTGAATACTTGAAACAATTGAGCGGGTAATTGCTTGATTTTTTGCATTCCATTTTTCTTGTGAAAGTGAAAGGTATGTAATAACAGAAATATTATACTTGCTTGTAAAGATGTTGTATTTTGCAATAACCCAATCGTTATTTAAAAGGTGAAATTATGTTGCAAGCCAAGCTAACCAGTAAATTTCAAATATCAATTCCAAAATCCATGCGAGATGATTTGCAATTGCAGGTAGGCCAGCAATTTACCCTGATAGCACGTGGCAATATTATTGAGTTGATTCCTTTGCGTCCTGTTAAGGAAGCCAGGGGGATGCTGTCATCCTGTCAGTGCAATGATTCTTCAGAATGTCGGGATAGATAAGACAGAATCTTATAATGGTATTGGTTGATACTAGTACTCCGTTGTGCGTGGTGTTGCCTGATCATTTACATTGTGTCCCAAGAATTCCGTTATCCAGATGTTACATAAGGCTTGGAGAGGAAAATTCAGAAGGAATCGAAAATGACCCATTTCAGGATTGCTACCTTCAACCTTGAGAATCTCGGTGATCGACGGGGTGCGGATCTTATCGACCGGCTTCCCATCCTACGTCCACAGCTCGAAAGACTTGCCGCCGACATTCTCTGTTTGCAAGAGGTCAATGCGCAGCGCGAAGCGGGTCAGGCGGCGAGGACACTTCACGCGCTTGATGTTCTTCTTGAAGGCTCAAAATACGCTGAGTTTCATCGGTCATTCACGCATCAGACCGGGGGGAAGGGTCCGCGCGATGTTCACAACCTTGTTATTCTTTCCCGGTTCCCGATTGTTAGTACGAAACAACTTCACAACGATCTGATTCCTCCGCTGGAGGTGCCGCTCGCTCGGGATGTTGCTGAGGATGGCCAGATATCGATAGTAAGGTGGGACCGTCCATTGCTGCATGTTGTCGTTGAGCTCTATGACAAGCGCCGATTGGACATCATAAATCTGCACCTTCGGTCTTCAAGCGGTTCGTACATTGAGGGACAAAAAATTGGCCCCTTTTCCTGGAAATCGGTTCGCGGATGGGCGGAGGCGTTTTACCTCTCGTCACTCAAGCGAAGTGGGCAGGCGCTTGAGGTGCGTTTGCTTATTGAGAGGATTTTTGATGATAATCCAGATGCGTTGATCATGGTTTGCGGAGATTTCAACGCGGAGGAACATGAGGTGCCGCTTCGAATACTTGTGGCAAGTGATGAAGACACCAGAAACGGTACGTTGGCGGAGCACTCCCTCATCGTACTTGAACGGGGCGTCGCCCAAGACAGCGCATTCTCAGTCATTCATCACGGGCGTCACCAGATGCTGGATCATATGCTTGTGTCGCGGGCGCTTGGCAGCGCTTTTCGCTCAATAGAAATTCACAACGAAGCCCTGGGCGATGAGGCGGTTGCCTATGAGCGCATGGATCATCCGCCGGAAAGTTTCCATGCGCCACTCGTGGCGACTTTTTCCTTTGATCACAAGCCTGGTTCCTGAGAGTGGGTTATTCTGGATCGGTTTGTGTGGGTCCAGAGTAGAATTGATTTTTGCCGGAATGCTAGGTTCAGTAAAGGGCATGGATCCCTTTCTCGTTTCAAAACACTGCCAGAAGTTGTCTATTTTGAGAAAAAACCAAGTAACACAAAAAAGAACAGGACGAGTTGAACAGCCATCCTTGGGCCTAGCCCAATGAATGATGTTTTTGATCCTTTGTAATAAATTAGTTATTCTTCTGGTGTAAAACCATGTAAGGGATATTCATAAAAGGTGAGTGGATTCGTAAAATGGGTGATGGTGGTGTATCAGTGGTCTTTGTATATGGGGCTTAACAAATGACAAAATCTAAACTTCAAGAAAAGCTTTGTGAACAGTTGCAGCGCTCTGATTTGAAGCCGGTGGTAGATAACTTTGTTGGGAAATTGGTTCGGTATAATCCTGACTTGAAAAATGACGCCGAAAGTATCGCGGAATATCTAACAGTTGGGCAGGGTGACCGGCATCTGCATGTTGCACAATTTTTGACTGCTGTGGAATCATTTGGTCCTTCTAAGCCGAAACAAAGCGCAATTCAGGATTTGTTAGGATATTTATTGCAAACCTTGGTGCGCAGATACTGTGAAGAATCGGACCAAGGTCTGACACACATTCAAGTAGAAAAATTACAAACAGTTAAGCTAGTGGGTGCCAGTAGGACATCCGTGCCCTATTTGCCAAACTATATCAATAGCAAAGATCATGCTGAACACGAAAATGGTCAAAAAAATGATAGATTCCAGAATATAGGCCAGCATTTTCCTATAGAAGGTGGACTAGATGAAGCAGCTAAATGTAACGAAATTGCAAATGCTTTATTGCCATTATTTGGTTATTCCTCTGATGCGGAAGTTTCAAATCCGCTAGAGTTGTTGATTGACAATCTTAGTGCATATATTGATGCTCCCGAAAACTCACCGTTACAAGCATTGTATCTAGAAAAAGAATCGAAACATAATCCATTACATATTGATTCTATAGCAGCTAAATTTCTTCAAGACCTAGATCAATTGCTTTGGGTTTATGTGTATGGTGGTGGAATTAATAATGCCCAAGATTGGTTGTATACATCAGAAACTAAAATTGAAGGTTTAGTCAATCGATATGAGCGACAATCAAAATCAGAAACTCCACAAGAAACTAAAGAGGAGGACCAAATGAAACCAGGGCAAGTCATTTCGGGAAACAATAATACAGTTAACAATAACTACGGTATTCAGGAGAATACTCAGATTGGTCAGGGCAATATAAAAATCAACCAAACGGACATCAAGCAGTTACAAGACCATCTTGACGAAGTTATAAAGACTGCACATGATGCAAATGATATAAACGAAAGTCAGTGTGCTGATATCAACCAAGTAATCAAAGATATAAAGCAGGAAATTCAAAAACAGAAGGTTGATGGAAGTATCTTGGTAAAAGCTAAGACAGATCTTGAAAGTTTTAAGGAGATATTAAGTATTTCTGGTGGTGTTGCTAGCATCATCCAACTACTTGCCATGATTTTGGGATAATAAACATCAATGAATACACCAATTAATATTCCCAATCACCCATCCGAAAAAGAAGTCTACCTTCCTACAATAGGCACCTGGTCATCCGCTTGGTATTTGTTGGACGGCAAATCGCAGGATGCGATCAGCCTGGCGGTGGCCAGTGGTCGGCCTTTGTTAGTGCGTGGTTTGCCGGGTACGGGTAAGAGCGACTTGGCGCGTGCGGCTGCGGAGCATCTTGAGCGTGCTTTTGTTTACGAAGTGGTGACGGCCCGTACTGAACCGCAGGATTTGCTTTGGCGATTTGATGCCATTGCGCGCTTGGCTGATGCACAGGTAAAGGTAAACAATAGCGCTGCTGATCCAGCGAATCCTTTGCATTATGTCAGCCCTGGCCCCTTGTGGTGGGCATTAAACTGGCAGGCTGCTAAAAACCATTGGGATAGTGATTGTAAAGTCAAGGCACAGCGACCTGATCAAGTAATTCAGAATCATCATGATGAAACTGTCGATCAACAAGATCGGGCGCAGAATCAAGGCACGGTGTTGTTGCTTGATGAAATCGACAAGGCCGATAGCGAATTGCCTAATAGCCTGTTAGAAGTATTGGCGAATAATGGATTCAGAAAGCCTTGGAGTGCGGATGAAATTAAACCTGGTGAGGGCGCGAAAAGGCCATTGATTATCATCACGACCAATGAAGATCGTGAGCTGCCACCAGCTTTTGTACGCCGTTGTCTGGTGTTGAACATAGTGCCGGACAATGATTTTGCAGCGTGGATTAAACAACGAGCACGGGTTCATTTTCATAATCCAGACCAGCCGCAAAAGGCAGGTGATGGTCGCCCGGCATTAACCGAAAATGTGTTAAATCAGGCTGCCGAACAACTGGAAAAGGATCGGCAAAGCCATGCCGGTGATGGTCCCCAACCCGGTTTGGCTGAATACCTTGATTTGCTACGTGGATTGCAGGGGTTAGCAAAGAATGACGAGGCAGAGCAATTGAGATGGTTAAAACGAGTTTATCAGTTTGCTTATCATAAGCAACCGACTTCAAATTAGTCTTCTGCCAGCGCAATGCCGGAAATCACCCAGCAACAGTATCCCAATAGAGCGATACCCAGCGGTGCCTGCGGTCGCGCTGATTTGTTGCGTGCGTTGGCGATGGCGGAAAATGAGGACAGGGAAAATGCGCTGGCGTCCGTACTGGGTTTTGTTCCCATACCGGGTTCTGAAGGCAACATAATAATCAATGCAAAACCTGCGACAATATCAATAAGTGGAGTACCTGCAACAGTAACAGTTTCTGATCCATCACAAGCAAAACCTAAATTCCGTCCTTATTACCTGGTACGTGTAGATACTGAAATCACCAATGAAGCATGGCAAGAAAAGCAGCCGGAAAATGGTGAATTGGGCACCTTGACCAGTGATGATCAAAAAAACTGGCGTCAGAGTCACATATCTCCCGAAGTGTTACCCATCGTACCCTGGCCCAGATTGTGGCCACGTTTGCGAGCAGCCGTAGCGCAGACACGTGCCGCATCATTGGATGTTCCTCGCTTGGCTGAGCAAATTTCTAGAGGTTTAATTGTGCGCCAATTGCCGCGCAATGTGCGGTTGAGCTGGCCCAGTCCATTGCCTGTGGTGTTGGATTTTTCTGATCGATTAACACCTTATTGGGATGATTGGCATTGGCTCAGACGGCAATTACAAGCGCGTTTTAATCAGCAAATTTGTTTTTATCGTTTGCATGGTGTACCGCAACGAGATTTACAACCGCTAGTTAATGGTAGGCCAGAGCCAAACTTTGTTAGTTGGCCCCAGCTAGGTTTGGGAGACACGCTGTTGCTGGTGAGTGATCTGGGCATGGTTGACCCGGCGCATCCTTGGCCTGCCACTTGTTGGCAAGACAAACTGACAGTCTACCGGCGTCAAGGTGTGCGCGTGATTGTGTTGGCACCGGCTTCAGTCAGGCAACTACAGCCAGCGTTGGTTAATGCGGCTGAGGTCGTGCGCCTAAGCCCGGACAGTGACTTGCGACCGGTGCGCAGAATGCCGCCCATGTGTGTGTCACCCGTCGAATCAAAACATGAACTATCTCCAGCAGGCCAAACATTATTGGCCATGATGTCAGTGGCCACCCGTGTTGAACCAGCCTTGCTGCGTGCATTACGTCATTGTTTGCCGGAGCATAGCCGTGATGTGGGTTTGGAAGGAGAAGTTTGGTGTTGTCCACAACTGGATACCGCAGCTACTGCCTGCGCGTTGACGCAATGGGCGGTACAAAAGTGGCGCGAAAAATTTTCTGATTTGCCCGATACGCTGCAACAGCGCACTTTGGATTGTTTGCGTGATTGGCATGCAGGATTACCCCAAGCCATTCATCATGAAGAAACCATATTGTGGCGGCATTTGGCAAGGGTGTCGATAGTCGTACAAGAAGAAAATAATGTGAAACGCGCACGGAATTTTTTCAATCGCTTAAAGAATTCATTGACGCAAAAAACTGCGTTTTCACAGCAGGGTTCACAGGCATTACTAACACAATTTGCGGATCGTCATGTGCAATGGGTGGCACCCTCGCTGGGTAATGCAGAACACTATGTCTCTCAATTATCTGTCGCTGTGGTTCAGGCAGAACCAGAACGTGCATATGAAGGACTGCCTGTTGGCGTAGATCCAATGGCATGGTTAAAATCGCTGTCCGGCATTACCACGCAGCGTATGAATTTGCTTCAGGGGCCGGACTTATCGTTAACCATTGAGAACGCATCTCAAGCGCCTAATACTGGGCATACCCGCCTGGCAACCATTGATCTGGATCGTGAAGCTTTGTTGTGGGCTTGGGGGCAAGAGGATGAGTTGCCGGTCTATCAACCATGGCATTTGGTAGAAAGTGACAAAATTAATGCGCCAGCCTTGCCGGGATTGTTGGGCATCGATGCTAAACAGCACCCTTCTGCCAATTTGTATCTACACACTGGCCGCCACCGTTTAAAATTTGAAACTTTCAACCCACCAACCTGGGCCGAAGCCTGGGGGCAGGATGCCTATGGGTTTTATGTTGATTTAAGTTTACAAAATATCATTCAACGTTTCCGCTGGATCGAACCGGGTGCCTTCTGGATGGGATCACCGGAAACTGAAGCAGAACGAAAAGATGATGAAGCCTTGCATCAGGTCACGCTAAGCGCGGGTTTCTGGTTAGCGGATACCGCCTGTACTCAGGCTTTTTGGCAAGTAGTAATGGGTGATAATCCCGCGCATTTTAAGAAGAATAGCAACAATCCGGTTGAACGGGTTAATTGGGATGAGGTACAGGAGTTTGTTCAAAGGCTGAATCAATCAATTGAAAACCTGACTGCACGCTTACCCACTGAAGCAGAATGGGAATATGCCTGCCGGGCAGGTACGGTAACGCCGTTCTCGTTTGGCGGTAACATAACCTCTGAGCAGGTCAATTACAATGGCAATTATCCTTACGCCGATGGCAAAAAAGATACTTCTCGAAAAAAAACCGTCGTGGTTAAGTCGCTGCCCGCCAACCCCTGGGGGCTGCATGAAATGCATGGCAATGTCTGGGAATGGTGTCAGGACAGGTATGGCGAGTACCCCAAGAGTAAAGTCAGTGATCCACAAGGGCCGCCTTCAAGTGGGCGGCGTGTCGTTCGCGGCGGTTCGTGGCACAACGTCGGCTGGAACGTGCGTTCTGCCGTGCGCAGCTGGAACGAGCCTGGCATCCGTGGCTACGAGCCTGGCGGTCGTAGCGGCGACCTTGGTTTCCGTCTGGCTCTAGGTCAAACTGAGCTCAGGCAAGACGGGAAGGGCAAACCATGATGGAAGGCAGGTGGCGGAAGATAACACGCTGCTTGGCCGATTAATGAAACCATTCAAAAGTAAAAAATGAAATATCAGTTTTTCATGATTCCTGCTCAAAACCCTTCTACAGCTACTGATGAATTGAATGTTTTTTGCAACCAACACCGTATTAGCGTGCAAAGTAGCCACTCTACATACAAGCTCAAGGCTTAAGGATGGATCGGCTTCCCCAGAAAATCAGTCATCACTATAAACAGTTTGTAATAAATAATGCTGTGTTTTAGAGATGTGTTTAATATACAAGGATGGATAAGCGAAGCGCCATCCGTCAATAATTTTAAATAATAGATGACTATTGCTAAACAAACCGAGTAAACCGATAACATTGCGTCTTCACAGCATACGTTGAAATAACTGATTTAAATCATTCATGGGATTCTCGGCGGATGGCGCTTTGCTTATCCTCCCTACATTTTTCTTGGCCGAGGCGTGTAAACTTGATCAATGCCCAATTATCGACGTAACCGCATTCCTGGTGGCACCTGTTTTTTTACGGTCAATTTGCTTGATCGGAAATCTGATTTGTTGGTTGCTCATATTAATGAATTGCGGGATGCTGTGCGTGAAATCCGTCAAATAAAACCTTTTCTTATCGATGCATGGGTTGTCCTGCCTGATCACAGGCATTGCATTTGGACATTGCCTGCAGGTGATGATGATTATTCCGATCGATGGCGATTAATTAAAAAGACATTCTCAAAATCAATTCCCAAAGCTGAATATCGTTCTGAGGTCAGGATAAAGCGTTATGAGCGAGGCATCTGGCAGCGGCGGTTTTGGGAGCATACCATTGCTGATGATGTGGACTATGCAGCACATATGGACTACATTCATTACAATCCGGTAAAGCATCAATGGGTGAGTGTGGTTAAGGAATGGCCGTATTCGACATTTCATGCGATGGTTGCAAAGGGGGTTTATCCGCTGGATTGGGCAGGTTGTGAAATGAGGGGATTTGATGCAGGGGAGAGAAATTGAATGATGGGTGGGGTAGCGTTATTGTGGTTTTGACGGATGGCGCTTCGCTTATCGCGTCCTACAGCGTTGCGAATTCACATGAGGTAGGACGGATAAGCGAAGCGCCATCCGTCGCGTCAAAGCTATTTAAACTTTCAAAAAATTGCTGTGAGTTGTAATGAATCAATTGATGACTGAAACGAAGGCCGCTGGCTCACCACCTGTCTTCCCTTATGCCTGGGCTTCTGCCTGGGGCGAGGATAGATATGGCTTGTGGATGGCGTTGGATTATCAAGGTGTGCGCTATGTGTTTCGCTGGATTCTACCAGGTACCTTTTGGATGGGCTCATCTGAAGATGAAAAAGGGCGGTTCGATGATGAAGATCGGCACAGGGTGATGCTTAGCAAAGGTTTTTGGCTGGGTGAAACGACCGTTACCCAGGCGTTGTGGAAAGCAGTGATGGACGATGATCCGAGTCGTTTCAAGGGAGAAAACCACCCAGTAGAAAAAGTCAGTTGGGACGATATCCATGCGTTTATCAAGCAGATCAATAGTTATCATTCGGCATTATCAGTCCGCCTCCCCTGGGAAGCTGAGTGGAATATGCTTGCCGGGCCGGAAGTGAAACAGCATTTAACTTTGGAAATGAATTGAATCTGGAGCAAGTGAATTATCGAGGAATTTGGGAGTGGAAGGCGGATGAATGGGGCAACGGGGCAAAGCAAGCAACAGTTGCGGTCAAAAGCTACCCTTGTAATGACTGGGGTTTGTTTGAGATGCACGGCAATGTCTGGGAATGGTGTGCGGATTATTGGCAGGAACGTTTGGGGTGTGAAGCGCGAGTTGATTCGTGGAAAGGGCAGGAAAAGCCAGAAGCGGGTTGGCGGCGTGTCGTTCGCGGCGGTTCGTGGGACGACAACGGCAGGGTTGTGCGTTCTGCCTTGCGCTACTGGGTCGAGCCTGACGTCCGTAACGACCTTCTTGGTTTCCGCCTAGCCCTAGGTCACTGAGCTCAGGCAGGACAGGCAGAGCACAGGCAATAGACAGCGCGGACAGCCGCTGAGGGACGAAGTGGCAGGCCGTGATGTGAGTGTTTCCGTGGTTCTGAGATTATTATCGAAATTTATGTAGCAATCTGCTACACTATAATGTCCTTTGTTATTAATAAGGTGAATTATGGCAAAAGCAGCTTCCCCAATCCGCTTGCAAGAAGACTTAATGAAAGCTGCGGCATTGACAGGTAAACGGTTTCACCGTAGCACAGCTGAACAAATTGAATACTGGGCGGAAATGGGGCGCAATGTATCCACGGTTCTGGACCCGGATGATTTGTTGTCTGTCTCAACGGGACTGGCAAAAATCAGGATTGAGCCCGTCCATGCTGAGCCAGTTGATGCTAGTGAAGTGTTCCAATCGCTTGAAGTTGAGCGTGCGGCAGGAACCCTGTCGCAAACAGTCACAAGTAGTTTGGTAAAGTATCAAACCTCATTATCACACCCGGGTTATTTGGAACAAATTGATCTGGATGGAAAAGTGAAAATTGGAAAATTTCAGGATGGTGTTTTTATTGAGAAGAATGAAGCCGTATCTTGAGAGCAAAAAAACAGCTCTGGATGCTGACGGGTGGTAATGGTGCGGGAAAAAGCACTTTTTATCGCACGCAGTTAGCGGCATCAGGATTGTCGTTTGTTAATGCCGATATACTGGCAAAACAGCTTTATCCACATGCGCCGGAATCACATAGCTATGATGCCGCAATGTTGGCGGAACAAATGCGCTTGCAACTGTTGCAAGAAGGACGGAGTTTTTGTTTTGAAACGGTATTCTCACATCCTTCAAAAGTTGATTTTGTTGCTCAAGCTAAAACAATGGACTATGAGATTATTTTGGTTTTTATCCATTTGGATACGGTTACACTCAATCAGGCGCGTATCGCCCAACGTGTCAGCGAAGGCGGGCATCATGTTCCGAAGGAGAAAGTAATTAACCGGATCCCAAGAGTGTTAAAGTTGGTCAGACAAGCTTTGCCATTATGTAATCAAGTCTATATTCTAGAAAATTCACATGTAGATAACCCTTTTCAACAACTTGCAGTGGTTCTTGATGGTCAGCTTGAGTTCAAGCAAAATTCAATACCAGCATGGTGCAAAGCAATATTGGTTGACTATATAGGAGAGCAGAAATAAAGTCGCGGTAACAAAATATTTATTGTATTTTATACTTTTAATTTTAGTCACGAATATGGAAATTACTTGCTACCGGGAGCATGAGACAGGCCGCGAAGCGCGGCAATTGCCGGCCAGCACCTATAATCTGGCGATTACGTTGTTGGCGCGATGCGCTGAGGGGCATTTGTTTGTTCCGATTCGCAGTATGCAGTATATGGCGATTGTTGATGCTGAGGAGTTTGTGTTTATTGATGGTGAACGCAAGTGCTGGATTGATATTGCGTGGAAAAATTTCAAGCCGCAAGTGCGTGAAGCGCTTGATCAGCCGGTTGTTTATGACGCGGTTTATTATCGCGAAGAATTGTCGGAGATCATGACGCGCTTACAAAGCGAGTTTCCAATTGCGTTGCAGGCGCTGGTCAATAAGGAAAAACTGGATGGTCCGGCACGGGTTATTAAGTTTCCTCAAAGTTAACCTAAGGGCCCCTAAGAATCTCAGTCACATGGTGTTCAGCATGCGTTTGTACCGTGGTCGCGCTGATTGTGAGAAACGTATCAAAGAACTGAAATATGATTTTGGTGTCAACACGTTCAATCTTCCTGTTAAATTCACCCCGATTTTTCCCTCTTAAAAAATCCTAATGGAAAATCTGAGATTATTGTTCTTTCGGTCCAGAACTAATCGGTGATATCCTAATTAAAAATTTTGGGTTATTCAGAGCACTGAAGGAGAGTATTAACTGTGACAATCTATTTTCCAGCAGATGTGCAGCTTGCATCACGCTATGTCAAGCAAGCTATTCCATTAATGGTAACAAATGGCATCGCGCCGAACCCTTGCAACTTTGCATTGTGGTTTATCTACGTTACCAATCGAGATCAAGAGCTGAAGAAAATACTCGATCAGATGCTCGAAGAGAAAAAAATATTTACCGAAGAGACTTGTCGCAATCTGTACAAGAAATATGTATTTAAAGACGAGGTAAATTTACAAGAGGGCTTGCAGGTATCGTTGACATCCGTTTTGCGCGAACTGATGGGCAGCGTTAACAAAGCAAAGGATGGGGCTGATGATTTCCAGCGTTCGCTGGAACAAAGTCTAGAGAGTGTTTCCGGCGATTTAACCAGTTCTTCACTTGAGGACACCATTAAACTTCTTATTCAAACAACCCAAACAATTAAGTCAGTGACCGGTGACTTTCAGGACCAACTGGAAAGTGCAGAAAATGAAATTATTGAGTTGCGTCGTCGACTTCATGAGGAAGAACAGCACACCAATGTCGATGCTCTCACACAAGTTGGCAATCGCCGTGCATTTGATAAACGGATGATCGAGCTCTTCCAGAATAAAAAAGGATATATGACACTGGTATTGATCGATCTGGATAACTTTAAAAAGCTCAATGACACCTATGGTCACCTGATGGGTGACAAGGTACTGCAAGGCGTTGGTAAAACTTTGCAGAATATTTGTCCCAAGAACGCGCTGGTTGCACGCTATGGTGGTGAAGAATTCGTACTTTTATTAGAAGTTTCCCAGGAAGCAGCCTACCAAATTGCCGAGACCATTCGGGCTTCATTGAAAAAACTAATTTTAAAAAAGAAGAATTCAGGCCAAATTATCGAAAATATAACAGCATCATTTGGCGTAGCGCAGAAGATTGAAGGGGAGTTTCCAGATCAACTGATTGAACGAGCTGACAAGGCCTTGTACACTGCTAAAGAGAATGGGCGTGATCGAGTTCAAGTTGCAAACTGATTGACCAAAGTTGAAATCTCATCGTCTGAGTTTTTAGAGGCGCCCTTAAGTTTAATTCCGTTGAACGCGTTTTATAATTTCGGAACCTGAAGTACGAAACAGTCTACATCAATATGCCGTCTTGTGGTTTTAGCGGAGGTGGAACGGAATCTTCACCAAGTTGTTGTAGCAGATCAATTTCGATGGTGCGGCAAATGGCATTCAGGGGAATATCTTCCATTTTGTTATCGAAAGGGTCTTCTGTCCGGTTTCCTATCCTTTCTGTGGTAGTAAAAACCGTTGCCAAGGCGATATACACCGGTAACATTTGCCAGCCAAGATGCTGCACCAGGCCAAGTGGTAACAATAAGACAAACAACCAAACGAAGAGCTTGGTAAAAAAACTATATTGACGCAGGAGCGGCGTGTTTTTAATCCGTTCACTGATTCCTTGGCATCGATAGGCCTCCTTAATGGTTTCCATCAGCGCCGTTACATACCACTGTGATGTGATCCAACCCGCTTCATGAAGGTCACGCAGGTGTTGCGCTTGGAGATGATTTAACTGGGTGGCTTTGTTCACAGCTTTTTCCAGTTTTTGGAACTCATCATCAGGCAACCATGGCTTCAATTCTTCCCAGCGAGAATTGTTTAGAAGCTGTAAGCGTAATGCATTCACAAAGGCCAAATGCCGAAAGAGTATTTTTCGATGAACGTCGGCCACATTAGGCGCCTCTTGGTCCTGCCCTTGCGGCGGTCGAATGTATGTCATCACTTGTGATGCAAAATATCGTGAGGCATTGGTTAAATCACCCCACGCTTTTCGAGCTTCCCAAAATCGTTCGTAGGCGGAGTTATTCCGGAATCCTAAAAGAATGGCTACAGCGGTTCCAAGAAAACCGGTAGCAGAAATCTGAAAAGTGAAGTCCTCAAAGAAATGGTACAAATTGAGCACATAAATGGCGCTCCCGTAGGCGATAAAAAACAGGAGATTCCATCCTTCAATCTTTAGGAACCATTTTAGACTAATTGTGCGTCGGATTAGCATTGTTTGTTTTTTTATGGTTTTATTGTCAACTAGGAGGCTGTCCGAGAATAGAATAATCTACTGCGGAACAGCCATTTTGGTCATATTTTCCGATAATTTTCGTTTAATAGAGCAACTATTCGCCTCAATATGGCTTTTCCTCGCTACGATTACTATTCTCGGGCAGCCTCCTAGCCAAGTGAGAAAGAGTCAGATAGGAATATTGGCATTTAACAATTTGTTTGGCACAGTAATTTCGCAAAGCAAATCTAACTGCTAATTTCCCCCATTGATAGTTTATCTGGGTTAAATTCTGATGTCTATTAAGAGTTTTTCAATCTAAAATAAAGCAAGTTAAATGACCTCTGGTAAAGCCGGAGGGTTACTTTATAGCGTTAATTAACAAAAAGTAAACCACCGGTTTTGCCGGTGGACTACAGAAGTTTGACAATGCTGGGATTCATTGGAAGTCTCGCTTATCTGTGAACCGCCTAAAGTTCAAAAGATGAGGGAACAACCAATGAATGAACAAAGTTTAAGCCATACGGCATGGGATTGTAAGTACCATGTTGTATGGATAACCAAAGTTTTGAAAGAAGAGTCTTTATAAGGATTTACGTCAGTATGCTGGCCCGTTACTGAAACTGAAAGAGTTGGCAATTCAGAAGGAATGTAGAATTGAGGAAGGGCATTTGATGGCAGACCATATCCATATGCTGATATCCATTCCTCCAAAATATTCAGTAGCCCAGGTTGTTGGGTTTATAAAAGGAAAAAGTGCAATATCAATTGCTCGGAATTACATGGGAAGGAAGAAAGACTTCACAAGTCAAAAGTTCTGGGCAAGAGGTTATCATGTTTCCACAGTTGGAAGAGACGAAGCAGTGATAAGGAATTATATTCGGCATCAAGAAACTGAAGACCGTAGAATTGATCAATTAAACCTATATTGATCCAGGCCATCTTTAGGCGGCACTATTAATAACCCGCTTTGAGCGGTTCATAAAATCAAGCCTCCAGCTTTGCTGGTGGTAATTGACGTGAAAGTATTTACTATCCAGCATGAAAGTAATTCATGGTTTTGGGATTATCTTCATCCAACTTAATTCACCAAAATCATTGACGGTAAGATGAGATATTCTTGAGCACTATGAGTATAGTCTCAGTTGATACAAAAAAGACTTGTCGGCAGATAGCTTCAACACGATCAATGCATAGTTATGTAGAATGCAGCATAAAAACAAAGCAATATTTTCAATATCAAGTTTAAATTCAACAATCATATTTTGCCAGCACTATCACTTTATGAATTAACTAAAACAATAAAAGATAGAATAAATCGAAATGAATATTTTTCCCTTAGCTAAGAACACGCATGAATGTACTTATTATTGAAGACAACCAAGATATTGCGGCTAGCATTTATGATTATCTTGAAGCTTTGGGTTATACAGTTGATGCAGCGGGTGATGGTGTAACTGGCTTACACCTTGCGCTCACTAATGACTATGACGTCGTGGTTCTTGATCTGGGGCTGCCGGTTATTGACGGAATGGATCTTTGCCGACGGCTTCGGCAAGATGCACGTCGTCTGGTTCCTGTCATCATGTTAACTGCTAGAGATTCACTCGAGAATAAATTAGAAGGTTTCAAGTCTGGTGCGGACGATTATTTGATCAAGCCATTCGCTCTAAAAGAACTAGCAGCACGTGTAAAAGTTTTGTCTGAGCGCATCAGCCGTGCGCCAGCATCACAACTACAGATTGGCGACCTCTCACTCAATGTGGAGACTCACGAAGTATCTCGCTCTGGCAAACATATTAACCTCAATCCAACGCTGTTTCGATTGTTGACGTTTTTGATGCAAAACCCATATCGTGTAATCAATCGTGAAGAACTCGAGTATGCGGTTTGGCAGGACTGCCCACCGGATAGTGATGCTTTGCGTACCCATCTTTCCAATTTAAGACAAGTTATCGACAAACCATTTGGGCATCCTCTTATACATACTGTGCGAGGCTTTGGCTATAAATTAACAGACAAAAATGCAGAGGACTAAACGGCTCAGTCGACGTATTACGTATGCATTTTTATTATTTGGGGCTGTATTAACTCTGATGCTCGGGCTAAGTATGATTGTTGCATTAAAGTTAATTGAAAGAAGCGTTCTTGATGACATTCTGTATACCGAACTAATGGAGTTTCAGCGACAAGATGAAAGTGCTTCAGAGCTATCTCAAAGTTCTCTTTCTCGCTCAACAATCAATATTTATACGGCATCACTCGACAAAATCGCTAATATGCCCGAGCATGTGCGTTATCTCCCCCAAGGCATACATGATGTAACGCACGATAATCGAGACTACCGGGTTCTCGTTGAACATTCCGGAAATACTCGTTACACCATACAATTTGATGATACTAACATCCACAAGCGCGAACGTGATTTTTTACGCTTGGTTTTGTTATGCTCAATTGTAATTGTGATGATTGCATTCGTTATTGGCTGGGCAATGTCGCATCGGATTATTCACCCAATCAGACAGCTTGCATACCAAATCATGGCTTTTAAGAATCAACCCGGTGAATCTTTGGATTTGTCTGAATTTGGCGACGATGAAATCGGTGTTCTTGCCCGCAAACTACAACACTACCACGAGCAATTACAACAACTATTACTACGCGAAAAAGAATTCGCAAGTAACGTTAGTCATGAATTAAGAACACCGGTTACCAGCATTAGTTTGGCTGCGGAAGTGTTAGCTACAAAAAAAGATTTGTCGGACATAGATTACGCTCGAATTCAACGAATTCAACGAGCAGTTGGTGAAATGTCTGAGCTAATTGAGACATTTCTCGTCTTGGCGCAAATTGATAATGTATCAAGCCAGTACAATGACGCCTGCCAAATGGAATCAATCGTTCAAAAGGTCATTGAGCAGCAACGTGTATGGTTAGGTAATAAGCCGATTGAAGTGTTGGTTGAAGAAAATGGACCATTAGAAGTATCCGCACACTCGGGTATTCTTAGCGTTCTGGTTGCCAACTTGGTACGCAATGCATTTCGCTACACCGAGCGAGGTTCCATTAAAGTATCAATAACAAGCAATCAATTGTCTGTAGTCGATACCGGCGTTGGTATTGATGCGGCTATGCAGGATCAAATTTTTAAAGGCAACATCAAAATTAATTCCGGTGATACAAATCGAGTCGGGTTGGGTTTGGCAATTGTGCAACGTATTTGTGAACGCTATGGGTGGAAGGTGTTCTTTGAGAGCAAGAAAAATTGTGGCTCTAAATTTACTGTATTATTCCATTCCCGAGACATTTGACAACCATGCGGAAAACCCAATCCGGAATACGATAAATTGCTTCCGCTTATGTTTTTTGTGGTCGTACCAAGAGTACTGAACAATTAATTTTAGCAACCGGCTGTTCTGCAACAGAACCCACAACAAACCGTTTTAACCCTCGACGATTTGCAGTTCCTACTACTAACAAGTCTGTCTCCCAATCAGCAGTCGCTGCAGCAATCACATCAATAATTCCATTTAAACCATATTTGCCTTCCACTTCAAGCAAGCGAGTCTCAACATTTAACGTATTAACTTGCAATTTAGCCTGCGCTAGTATTTCAGCACCAACTTCTTTATCCGCTTTGTTGTTACTAGTAATGGCATGAATAATACATAGTGCGGCGTTATACGTATTAGTAATATGCTCAGCTTCTTCCAACGCATGCTTTGAGGTTTCCCCTCCATACAATGGCCATCATGACTTTTTTATACATATAAAACCTTTTAATGATATTGTTGAAGTCTTAAGGTTGTGCTGGTTAATTCGAAGCCTAATAACTGGGGAGATATTTTGACTCATCATGAATTAACCAGCACTTCCAGAAAAAAATTGCCCTTTTATTGCAAGTTTGTGCTGTCTCTCTTCAGATTCTCAAAGTATCGCTTAACGACAGCTTTCCCAGGCATATTGTCATGTTTTGTGTAAATCATGAAATGAACAATAGCGTGTACAGCCATGGCAATTAGCAAGCCTTCAAAAATACCGACCTGAAAGACCAAACCGCCGCATATTACAGCGAGCATTAATGCATATGGACCATAATGTGTAACATGAGCCAACCCTGCGATCATCTTGTACCCAGAGAACATCATGATGGCGGCCAATGCAAACTTCGGTAAGTAATCCAAGTACGCGGGATTAAAAGTAAAGAAGACTACGACAAAACCAATAACAAGCACTGAGAACTTGGTGTAAGCACCGGCAAGACGATTGGTGGTACTCTTAGCAAGCCCATCTAAATTCGTCATGCCGCCAAAGAAACTTGATCCCATATTCGCAATCCAGATTGCGAGTAAGCTATTGTTGCTGTTTGTTTTGCGTTTTAATGGGTCTATCTTCTCAATTGCTGCATTACTCATGACCTGTTCAATCACATCAATGATTGCTAACATCGCGCAGAAAAGCACCATATAGATCATAATTGTTACAGTAACATCTGGCTCAGGTAGTGGTAATCTGAGATAAAGCTCGACATCCTCGACATAAATCATTGGCACTGTAATAATCTGCGCCAAAATAATGCCCGCAATAATCAATGCAAAATACGGTATAGCAGGTTGCTTGTCTTTAAACTTGGAGAATAAGTAAACAAATCCGGCGAATCCGGCCGCAGAGATTGCAACCATCTGGTAGCGTGCATCATTCCAGAACTCCTCTGTAACCGCTTCTTCCGGTATTTCATAGGTAAATTCAAAGAATTTTAGCAAAATCTTAAGCCCAACCCCGGCCAGTAAACCCTCAACCAAATAAACGGGCACTGCAATAAGTAAATACCGTTGCCAATTAAAATACCAGATTACAGCCTGCATAAACGCTGTTAGAAAAATACAAAATGCCATGTTTTGGATGCCAAAACTGGCCACCCCTAAGGCGAGTACCGGGGCCAATCCAGCAGCAATTCCGGGTGCGCCGATAAAGTTACCTGGCTTGAACCAAGAATTAATCCAGCCAACTAAGCAGGCAAAAGCCACGGTTGCTAATCCAACTTTGATGGGATAATCAGACATAATCGCTATACCAATTGATAGTGGTATAGCCATTGCCCCAGTTATTAAACCGGCAGCGGTATCACGAAAAAAATACTGTGATTGAAAAGCTGCAGATCCAGGCAGTGTAACAGGCCCTGTATCTTGTTTTTGACTGTCGTTTGAAGACGATTTGTTTTCTGTTGTTTGTTGCATAAAATGTTATTACTCCAATTTGATGAATACTGAAACGTAAATGCTTAAATCATGCGATTTAATGCTCATCAAA
Organism: Nitrosomonas sp.; assembly: GCA_021774075.1. Classification (GTDB taxonomy): domain Bacteria; phylum Pseudomonadota; class Gammaproteobacteria; order Burkholderiales; family Nitrosomonadaceae; genus Nitrosomonas. Next base: position 55,986 of record JAJFJK010000141.1, read on the forward strand.
TTAATAACATGATGAATGTTAAGGCAACGCAAAAACAATGTTAAAGTTTTGTTAAACTCGCTATGGGTCAGACTGTAGTCAACTGATCAAGATACTTAGTACAGAGCGGGCAATGCTTTCCACGATATACAACGATTATTTTCCAATCATAGCCTTCGCCGAGCCATAGTCACCGCTTACTGTAGGCAGTGAGACCTCTGGGAAGGTATTGCCAGCTGTAAATTTTTCTGATGCCATCGTCTGCCTCATCCGCTGTGTAGCCCATATTGCTAACGAGTACACCATCGTAATGTGTGCGAATAGGCGTCATAATGTCACCGCTTTACTGTTGGAATAAGTCGCCGCGTATTACGTGCACTTGGAATGACATAGGGTTTCTTTCCCTCCGGTGTATGCGCTTCATCATCGGTAATGGCAATAGGGCTGGGTGCAACAGGTTGAGCGCCCTGGTTGAGAAGCGGGTGACACGCTCGCCCACCATGCCAGAGCTGCAAGAAAATCCTGCCACCGGCTGCATGTACAGCATCGGTAGTTTGCTTCCAGCCAACGATTTGGGCAGGGGAGTATATTCCCGGTTCTGTCCAGAATGACGAGTTACCCTCAATCGCCATAGTGGCTTCTGCAATAATCAGTCCTGCACTTACCCGCTGGACATAGTATTCAGTCATCAAAGCACTCGGCACATGCTCAGCGTTTGCTCGGCAGCGAGTAAGCGGAGCCATGAAAATACGGTTTGGCACAGTCAGCGCCCCAAGTTCAAGGGGGGTATGTAAAGTAGTCATCAGTTTAAATCTCTCAAATGTTGATTTTAACGAAAATAAAGATCGGAATTGAAATGCTACTGTTGGCACAAAGCGGTCATTCAACATTTTAATAGTGGCTTCACATCAATAACCTGCAGGTTTTCTATTGTGTAATCTTCAGAAGCTGGCACGCTGAAATCTGCCGGGTTAATAGTGCCTTTAAGTTATTGTTTTTTCAGCCAACAAATCAGCCAGCCCGAGAAGATATTTGCCATTATCTGGTTTTCCCTTATCCTTCAGGCCGGAAATAAATCTCTTTGGAATGGAATTAAATCCTGTCATTGCGCCCACTAATCCGCCTGTCAGGGCTGCTCGGGCCATATTGTTTCCACCACTATTTGTTGCGAACAGAATCGATTTTTCAAAGTCTTTGGCATATTTGAAAGCCAGATAATAAGCCGCAGGAAACAAGTGAGCACTATGGCAGTCAGGACCATACACACGGGAAATAAATCGATCGTCCTGCAGAGGTGCAATATTGGGCCTGTGAACAAGGTCCAAGGCATAAGCCATTAAGGTGAGATCATCATAGCTTGATATATA
>JAJFJK010000142.1 GCA_021774075.1 Nitrosomonas sp.
TTAAATCCGCTGCGAGCTGATATGGTGAAGAAGCTGGAGAATTGGCCCTGGAGTAGCTACTTGGCAACGATTAATGCAGTCAGTGCGCCAGAATGGTTGGATGTGGATTGGTTACTTGGTCAGTTTGGCAAGCAACGTAAACAAGCCATCCGAGCATATGCACGATTTGTTATGGAAGGAAAGGGTATACCTAGTCCGCTGGATCAAACCCGACATCAATTATTGCTGGGCGATGATGATTTCGTAGGGCAACACAAGCAGAACAAAAAGCCTGAAGCATTGCGGGAAATCTCAAAAGCACATAGACGAATCTTAGCCTTGTCATTAGATGAGTATAAACAAAATCATCCAAGTAGAAATGAAGCGATGGCACGTGCATACCTATCTGGTGCATATTCAATGGCCGAGATCGGAGAATATTTTGGTGTGCATTACATGACAGTCAGCAGAGCCGTGCGAAAATTTGAAGAGGAATAGCTGAAAATAATTGGAGTCATGTTTGAATGTTGGACCTGACACCTATAGTTCACCGTTTCCACCGGTAAATACAATCACAGGTTCAACAACCAAAACCATAAAAGATGGTGATGGAAATGTTATTGGACACTTTGGATTGTCTTTTTTCCTTATCACCCAATCACCAACATTAATACACAGAAACGTATTAGCTTTAGTTGATCGCCACCTACACATCAGGCCGAATTGGTCAGGCAGAAAACTCTATGAATGGCCTGAATATTGTAGAAACCCTGCGGCAGCGAGTAATAAAAATGTAGCTGTTGTTACTGGCTATACAATACCGAAGCAATCTTTTAATCTTTACCATTCTGCAACTCAGCATATAAAGCCATCAAAACGCGTACCAATGGGCTTCTATATTTTCGTATTAGTTTTAGTGATAACACCGATTTTAGGTTACCAGGCTTACGAACGAATAATTTCTAAAACACAGGTTAACGAAGATGAATATTTATCAAGCAATAAAATTGACCAGGTTGATCAGGAGAATATTGCATATGTATCGACGCAATCAGAAAGCCAGGCTTCGGAAAAATCGCAGCAAATAAATGTAGCAACAGAAATTTACCGAGAACTACCAACCATAGTAAGTACAAAATATGACTGGGATAGAATCTCAGCATGCCTCGATTCAAAACAATTCGGCTGTGTCTGTTACGGTCAATCAGCAGAACGTCTAATGATTCCGTTAGAAACCTGCAAACTAGCATCCAAGTACGGATGGACACAAACACGCAGAAACACCCCTCAGCAGCTTTAATTTACCCTACAATAAGAACAAGTGGTAGAGTGACCGATCCGCTCGAAGGTATGCCGCTTATGTTAAGCTATATTGTTTTGCACCTTGAATTTATTTTTTAAATCGCGGTAAGTGTCGTAATCGGATTTAATTAAATTAGAAATTTTATTTATAGCGGTATCTAGTTCGTTAAACTTGTTATTTACATTTTCCCATGATATGTCTAAATCATTTCCGTTTGCATTTCTTTTTTTGAATTCGTTAATTTCTCCTTCTAGATCCTTTGTTACGCCATTCAGGAACGTAAAGTAAACTGTCCTGGAAATAATATCCTTCCCAGTCTTTTCCTAGTAAAGCATCGGCTTTACCTTCCACATATAGTTTTAGTAGTCTTATTGCAGATTCAGGTACTTTTCTAGTTCCTTTCTTCCATTGTCTGATTGTTCTTTGATTTTCGCCAGTGACTTTTTCAATTAATTGGGAATTTATACTTGTTATAAAGTCATTCATTTATTTTTGCCCAAAGGTCTAATCATTACAAATTTTATGTAAAGCTTAATTTTTGATTAAGACTATGATTGTTAACGTTCTAAGAAGTTGTTATTACTTGTCGGGAATAAGGTTATTAAATTTGAAGCAATAGGTTGTATGCTTAAATTTGACGTTAGGAATTAGTTGAGATGATAGGTTTGTTGCAGTGAAAGCCAGAGGTTATATAAATAACTTTGTATTTTGTCAGTAATCCTTCTTTGTTTATTTCTCCTATCTATTTTACATAATATAAATTATTGGCAATAATGTTTGTATTCTAATCCTTTTTATTTTCCATATAAACTATGTAACTAAACCTACTTGGTTCGTACAGATAGTTAATTTTTTGCCAATATCAACACACATTAAACATACTATAAAAATAAAATGTTGTGTTATGCAGACAAGTACGGTGTAAGCTATCTATGGCAACCTTCCGAAAACGATAACGTTTATATTTGTGGCGATGAACACAGACTTAATCATGTTTTATCGAAATTACTTTCCAACGCTATAAAATATTCAACTAAAGGCGCACAAGTGGTGATATCAACAAGTCATGACGATAAGCAAGTGCGCGTATCAATTGCTGATAGTGGTTCCGGTATACCGCTTGAATATCAGGATAAAATATTCAATAAGTTTACACAGGCAGACTCTTCGGACACACGCCAAGCTGGTGGAACAGGATTAGGTTGGCCATTACAAAAGAAATCATAAAACGACATGGCGGACACATCGGTTTTGAGAGCACACTAAGTCATGGCGCAACATTTTACTTCGATCTGCCAATCGTAGAATTCGTCTGACTTTGATGCAGAATAAAGCCAGGAATTTACATTGAATTTGGCCCTTATATTTCCTGGATGATTAAAGAATGCCAGCCTGTCGTATAGGTTTCATAACCGGGTGCAGATGCATGGGCAATACAACATTTCAATCCATTATAATCTTTGATGACAAATCCTTTTTTTTCTGCAAAAAGTTCTTCTTTTCCCTTAAAGTCGATATGATCTTCTAGCATTTTATGCGTTGAATCGGCAAGCACAAGTCCACTATTGTCAACAATGCAAAGCCGACTTCTTTTTTTCTCTTCCTTACTTAAGGGCACATTTTCAAGAATGGTTTGCGCCAGATCTTCGTATCGAAATATGATGCCCAAGGCACCAATAATTTTGCCGTTCTCTTTACCCCGATCACCACGTACCGCAGTGGTATAAACCAAGGCCAATTCATTATTGACTAGCGGAGAATGATGTACTGTTTCCCATGCATAATCTTGACCTGATGCGCATTTCATTGCATCGAGAAACCATTTTGCATCTGAAACATTGGCGCCAATAGATTCATATTGATTCTTGCGCCCATTGGCAACGATTTCACCTTCGCGATTAGATAAAACAAGATCAAAATATACCGTGTAGGAATCTAAGATAACGCCCATTCGTTCACTGGCAAAATGGTAAGCTTGAGGCGTCTTTTGAGTTAATGCGTCAATAATACTATTGTCAGTTGCCCACCAACGAACGTCGCAGGAACGCTCATACAGATTGCGATCAATTAAATCGATATTTGTGAGTGCAATATCCGATAACCGGGTGCCTCTATAGCTGGTAGAAATATGCTCATTAATACGCGCAATTTCTTTAAAATCTTTGGAAGAATTTTTATCCAGTTCTTCCACCAACACAGCAATTTCATCAGATAAAACACCCATTTCGGAAGCTACGACTGAGAAAGCAGCGCCGGAATTACCTGCCCGGGCAGACTCAATTTTTGCATTAACGGCTAAAATGTTTGATTGCAGATTAATTTGTTGAATATCCCTGATCACTTTATCCATATTTTCTGATAATTGAACAGTTAAGGAAGTAATTCTATCAGGGCTGATATCTTCATTTTCTTGGGCTTCTGGTGTCATAATATTACCTTAATTATCAGTTAATTATATAGCATTTAGAGTAAATGAATAAGGATTAGTTCCTGTTTTCCAGATTTGATTGTTCCTTACAAAGCATGAATATTAGACTTGACACATCTCGTAATTTAAAGAAAAACGCTGATTCATACAAGCGTAAATAGAAAATAAAATAAGATCTTTCAAATTAAGACGTAAACCGCTGACAGTCCTTAGCCTGAAGAATTCAATACTTTTGCTATCCTGACCTAAAATTATTCATCGTATCTATCTACATAATTTCAATGTAAAATAATTAATAACCAGGAGGTTAGTTTGGATGAACGTGAAATTAATCAGTTGATTAAACTTCAGGATATGTCTAATTTTTTAGAGAAAGGTAGTCTTGACGACAATCTTTTAGAACTCGCAAAAATGACAGCTAACATTCTTAATGCTGAGAATTGTTCAATCATGCTGTTAAATGATGGCGAGTCTGAAAGCCCTCGCATGAACATCTTTGCCGACTACGGCAAATTACCAGCAGCTGCATATAAAGAATCAACTGGCAAAGGCGAAGGTATTTCAGGTCACGTCGTGTCGAGCGGAAAATCATTATTGATTGAAAACATACACGAGTCTGAATTCTTCAATCAAGCCCGGCGCGCTAAAGATCCACGTAAAAGTCTCGTGTGCTCGCCGGTTAAAATTAATACACACATAATCGGTGTAGTTAACGTAAGCAGTCGCGTAGACGACGCGGCTTTCAATTTAACGGATCTAAGTCTGCTGGAAGTAATAGCCTTGTTCATTGGCAAATCAATTCAGGCAATACAGCTTCAGAAGATTCTGAATTCTCGGTTTACTCAAATCGCGTTAGCACATGCAGAAAAGACCAAAACGGATCATTCAACAGGGAATAACACCTTGCATAATCCAGACCAAGTGGCAAAAATTCTGGCAAAAACATTCTACAAGGAACTGGTCAATATGGATTTTGGATCAAGTCAGATCATTGCTGCTGCTTCTGAAATTATCACCCAATTGAATAGCAACTTAAAACCGCACAATAAACAAGTGAAAAAAAAGACGGTGGAAATGAAGGATAAAACTTCTTAAGTTCTTTTTACAAGACTGTCAATCACAATCCCCTACAGGGATGCCGTTAACAAAAGAACAGTTTCCATCACTCAAGTAATCACCAAACGGTCCACGATAATTGTCACCACTGTAATTATCAGCTGGACTGCCACCTTGCGCTTGACCACCACTGATGTAGCCTTGCATCAGCGGGTTACCTATACCCCACAGGCTCTCCCGAATTGCAATTAATCCAGTAATGCCCATTTGAAGGCGTACTGGCGGGCTATTTCACCGGCAACTTAGCTGTCTCCCCTTCTTCTTCCGAGTCCCCTGCTTCCATCACACGACGAATACCAAAAGAAACACCTGGTGGAATGCCCATTGATAAATTGAGACTACTGACACGGTAATTTGAGCCGCGTTCTTTCAGAATTGCGTTGACCTTTTCCTGCTTATCAACCGCTCTAATAATGGTATCTGCAATCATTTCATCGCTACTGAATTCAACGGTTTTTTCAGCAACCTTATTGGAAAACTCTTTCGCTTTATCCAGAAAACTCATTTTCGCCTCTTAATCGGTCAAGGGTTTATGGGCGTTCATACGCCAGCACAGGTGCCAACCATCGCTCCGCTTCTTCCAATGTCCAGCCTTTACGCTTGGCATAATCTTCAACTTGGTCTTTGCCGATTTTACCAACCGCAAAAAAGGTTGAGTCTGGATGCGCGAAATAAAAGCCTGAAACAGCTGCTGTAGGAACCATAGCAAAAGATTCCGTGATAATGATATCTGTATTTTTCGTTGCATCCAATAACGCAAACAAAGGGCCTTTCTCAGTGTGATCCGGGCAAGCCGGATAACCTGGGGCCGGACGAATACCCTGGTATTCCTCTTTAATCATCTGTTCATTATCCAACGTTTCATCCTTGACATAGCCCCAGAATTCACGCCGTACACGCATATGCATGTGCTCAGCAAATGCTTCTGCCAAACGATCCGCTAATGCTTTGAGCACAATCGCGCTGTAATCATCATTCGCATCTTCGTATGCTTTAACCCGTTCGTCAATTCCAAATCCAGCAGCTACGGCAAACAAGCCAATACTATCCTTAATTCCCGTTTCTTTAGGTGCAATAAAATCTGACAAGCACCGGTTTGGACGCCCTGTTGGTTTGAGCGTTTGCTGACGCAGACAGTGATAAGTCATGGCAATTTTGCTACGCGTTTGATCGGTATAAATTTCAATATCATCGCCCACCGAATTGGCGGGAAACAAACCGATGACCGCATTAGCACTGAGCCATTTCTGCTCGACAATTTTCTTCAGCATGACTTGTGCGTCGTGGAATAAATTCGTTGCAGTCTCCCCCACCACCTCATCCTGCAAAATAGCAGGATAACGTCCGGCCAGCTCCCAAGCTTGGAAGAACGGTGTCCAGTCGATACTAGGTACAATCTTTTCCAGCGGATAGTTATTGAGTGTGCGAACCCCAATCAAATCAGGTTCATGCGGCACATAATTTGCCCAATCTATTTTATGGGCATTGGCACGCGCTTGTGCAATCGGCAGGATTTTTGAAGGACCTTTCTTATTTTTATGCTGCGTACGAACTTTCTCATACTCTGCTTTGATGCCTTGCACATAATCAACTTGTTGATCTTGAGACATCAAACTACTACACACCCCGACTGCACGGCTGGCATCGGGCACCCAAACGGTTACCCCATCATAGTGTGGCTCGATCTTAACTGCGGTATGCACGCGTGAAGTCGTTGCACCACCAATCAACAATGGAATGGTCATGCCCTCCCGCTGCATCTCCTTGGCTACATAAGCCATTTCTTCCAACGAAGGCGTGATAAGCCCGGATAAACCAATGATATCGGCATTCTCACGTTTCGCGGTTTCCAAAATCTGCGCACAGGGCACCATGACACCCATATTCACCACTTCATAGTTATTGCATTGCAATACCACGGTGACAATATTCTTACCAATGTCATGTACGTCACCCTTGACGGTTGCAATAACAATCTTGCCTTTGGGCTTGTTATCGCCAGATAATTTCTTTTCCGCTTCAATGAAGGGCAACAAATGCGCCACGGCTTGCTTCATAACCCGCGCAGATTTCACCACTTGCGGCAAAAACATTTTACCAGCACCGAATAAATCGCCTACTACACTCATGCCATCCATCAGTGGGCCTTCAATTACTTGAATTGGGCGGCCACCTTGTTCTTCAATCTCTTGCCGTGCCGCCTCAGTATCTTCCACGATATAAGTAGAAACACCTCTGACCAAAGCATGGGTGATACGCTGTTGCAGGGGTTCATCACGCCAGGCAAGATCTTCCACCTGCTCTTTTTTCTTGCCTTTGAAATTCTCTGCAAAATCAACTAAACGCTCGGTCGCATCATCGCGCCGATTCAGTATGACATCTTCCACTTTCTCCAACAGTTCTGCAGGAATGTCTGAATACACGCCCAATTGACCAGCATTCACAATACCCATGGTCATGCCAGATTTAACCGCGTGATACAGGAAAGCCGTATGGATTGCTTCACGGATCGGCTCGTTACCACGAAAGGAAAACGAAACATTCGATACGCCGCCACTAATCTTGGCATAAGGCAAACTCTGGCGAATAATCCGTGTCGCTTCGATAAAGTCCACACCATAATTATTATGTTCATCAATCCCGGTGGCAATGGCGAAAATATTCGGATCAAAAATAATATCTTCAGGCGGAAAACCAACTTGATCGACTAGAATGTGGTAGCTACGTGTACAAATTTCAATTTTGCGTGCCATGGTGTCCGCTTGACCCGTTTCATCAAACGCCATGACAATCACCGCAGCACCATAACGACGCGCAAGCTTTGCATACTTGATAAACTCCGCCTCACCTTCTTTCATACTGATGGAGTTAATGATGGACTTGCCTTGCACGCATTTCAGTCCAGCCTCAATCACTGACCATTTGCTTGAATCAAGCATGATCGGCACTTTACAGATGTCAGGCTCAGCAGCAACCAGATTCAGAAATGTCACCATCGCTTGTTGCGAATCGAGCATTGCCTCGTCCATATTGATATCAACAATCTGCGCGCCATTCTCAACCTGATTGCGTGCCACATCCAAGGCTTCTGCATATTTATCGCCCAGGATTAAACGTGCGAATGCTCTGGAGCCAGTCACATTGGTACGTTCTCCCACGTTAACAAATAAATTGTCATCTCCAACATTGAATGCTTCCAAACCAGACAAGCGCAATTTTTTGGGTATTTCAGGGATTTTTCTTGGTGTAATCTCGCTAACCGCTTCTGCAATGGCCTTAATATGATCAGGTGTGGTACCGCAACACCCTCCCACGATGTTGACGAAACCAGATTCGGCAAAACCCTTGATTTGATTCGCGGTATATTCTGGTGTTTCGTCGTAACCCGTATCCGATAACGGATTGGGTAAACCCGCATTGGGGTGAACACTGGTATACACATCCGCCACGCCGGACAATTCTTCAACATACGGGCGCATTAACTCAGCACCCAATGCACAGTTTATGCCCACCGATAACGGCCGGGTATGACTGATTGAATTCCAGAAGGCTTCCGGTGTTTGACCGGAGAGTGTGCGACCTGAAGCATCGGTAATGGTCACTGAAATCATGATGGGAAGACGGATACCATGATCTTCAAAAAACTGATCAATAGCAAATAATGCGGCTTTGGAATTCAGTGAATCAAAAATGGTTTCAACCAACAGAATATCAACACCGCCATCCACTAGACCACGAATCGATTCAGTATAATCAATAACTAATTGGTCAAAGGTAATGCCACGAAAACCTGGGTCATTAACATCCGGAGAGATAGATGCGGTCTTCGTTGTTGGTCCAATCACGCCTGCAACAAATCGAGGTCTGTCGGGAATTTTTTCTTCTATGGCTTGGATCGCTTCACGTGCCAATTTCACAGCGGCGACATTTAACTCATACACCAAATCCTGCATATGGTAGTCGGCCATTGAAGCGGCATTTGAATTAAAGGTGTTGGTTTCGATTATATCCGCACCAGCTTCCAGATAACCCGTATGAATTCCGCGAATGATATCCGGTTGCGTCAGTGTTAATAAATCATTGTTACCTTTCAGATCATGCGGGAAATCAGCAAATCGCGTGCCACGAAAATCCACTTCTTCAAGCTTATGGCGTTGAATCATCGTGCCCATGGCACCATCCAGAATTAAAATACGGCGAGGAAACAGATCCTCCAACAAGGTGGTGCGAGATTTTTTGTTCATGAATAAAATAACTAATGGCAGAAAAGCGATTTATTATACCCTACACACTGTACGCAGCTTTACTTGCATATTGTGTGTAGGCTTTTGATTAATACATTAGAAGCAAACGGTAGCCGGTGGAATCTAGGTTGTTACCATCAAAATGTGCCTTGATATTGATTTCATGCTTAGGCTGGATAGGCACAGCAGCATGCGCATCTTCTTGCAGATAATCTTGCGCCGTCAACATTCGACTGGCTAACAACTGATTATGAATATCTGTTAGTGAAAATTTGAGTTGCGGTAATGCAAGTGGATAAGCGGCATGGTTACGTATCGTGGCGGTTAATGTCAGTACTTCCGATTCAACTTTTGGATTTATCTGTAAATCAGATGTCTCAATACTCAACAAATCGATTTCTTGAGGATACGGCAAAGCACATGAAATGATCGCGCAATATTTCTCCAGATAAGGCCTTGTCCCAGGTGCAATCTCGGTCAATTCCAACCGGAAAATATGTGTCACTTGTCCAAGCAACAAAATCACCATGAACAAACTGGCCAGCGCCCACGTACGGGATGATTCCTGTGTTAGTTCTTGGTCAAATGGATTATAAAGGTCATCAACACCCGTAGTACCTTCTGTGTTTTCTGCACCTTCAGTGTCTTCTGTACCTTCTGTGTCTTCTGTACCTTCTGTGTCTTCTTCTCCCCAATCAGAAGAAAATGATGAGGTTAAATCATTATTATAATTGCTGTCGGCGGATTGTGTGGGATGCGTTATTTCTGACTCATCGACGGTAATTAATGTCGAGAAACCATTGAATGTACTTTGACACTGTCCACAACATACCTTACCGCCATGCGCTTGCAATTGTTCCGCGCGCACTCGATAAGTCGTTCCACAATCTGGACATAGTGTCACTAACGCCATGTATCAACTCCTAATAATCACTTACTCTTTCAACTTGATATTTTAGGGTACAGTTAGCTTTTCAGGGTTACTGGCAAGGCAGGTCTTGCTGGCAATGGTCATTCCCTTGTCAAGAGACCTAACACCGCCAGTGACCCTGAAAAGCTAACCCGAAGGGCACTCACAAGATGTCCCGTCACTGCGTTGCAGCACTTGCCAAGGGAATAACCATTGTCTGCGTGCTGCGCCTTGTGACGAAACATCTTGTGAGCGCTGTACCCTAAAATATCAAGTTGAAGGAGTACTAGAACAGTGTGCCATTAACCGCATATTTTGTGAATCATTTCAGAATAACTTATTGCTTATTCAGTTATATCTTGCCACCCGTTAACAACACCCACCCATCTTGTTCGCCTGAAATCTGCATATTGAACCACTGCTGATAAACAATCATGACTTCTTCTGCTTGCTCTTGCAATACGCCTGATAGCACAATACGTCCGCCACTTCGACACGCACTCATAAGAATTGGCGCTAATATGATTAATGGATTTGCCAAAATATTGGCAACCACCACATCAACTTGCTTATCGGCTGGTAAACGTCCATCCAAGTCATCATATGCGCTTGCAAACTCAATATTTGATTGATCACAATGATTACGTTCGGCGTTCATTCGGCTGGCCTCAACAGCATTCGGGTCAATGTCAATACCCGCAACATGACTGGCTCCGAGTTTAAGCGCAGCAATGGCCAGAATCCCTGAACCGCAACCATAATCCAGCAAGCTCTCATCTTGTTGTAGATTTTGATCAAGCCAGGCAAGACATAATTGTGTTGTGGGATGACTGCCCGTACCAAAAGCCAAGCCTGGGTCAAGAATTAGATTAATGGCTGCCGGATCAGGAGATTGATGCCAGGTTGGCACAATCCATAAACGTTCAGATATTTGAATCGGACTAAACTGGGATTGTGTCACGCGTACCCAGTCTTGTTCTGCCACATTTTCCAAACGATAATTCGCGTTAACAGGAATCTGCGCGGAATGTTCAACCGCCAGTATTACTGCCGCAATATCCGTATCTTTCTCAAATAATGCAGTAACTTCTGCGTTTCGCCAGATTTCATCTGCAGGTGCGCCAGGTTCGCCAAACAGCAATTGTTCACCTTCGGTACCCGCAGCAGCGTCGTGTATATCGATGGATAGCGCACCCTGCTCAAGCAATGCTTCGCCAAGCAGCTCAGCATGTGCATCATCTACTTTGATAATGAGTGAAACCCAGGACATGTGATGCCTAATTAATCAACAAGTAAGGGCTAACTCGATTGATTATGCAGCGCAAGTTTTTGTTCCAGATAATGAATGGAAACGCCACCGGCAAGAAATGTTGCATCCGTTAATAAGTCACGATGCAAAGGCGTATTTGTTTTAATGCCATCCACCACCATTTCAGATAGCGCGATACGCATACGCGCAATCGCCTGTTCGCGTGTATCACCGTAAGTAATGATTTTGCCAATCATGGAATCATAATAAGGCGGCACCATGTAATTGTGATAAACATGCGAATCAACGCGAACCCCGGGGCCACCAGGCGCGTGATACTGAGTAATCCGGCCCGCAGACGGCGTCAATTTATAAGCGTCTTCAGCATTAATGCGACATTCAATCGCGTGCCCCGTTATTTCAATATCTTTCTGGCGAAACGGTAATTCACCACCCGCAGCCACATTAATTTGTGCTTGCACCAGATCAATCCCCGTCACAGCTTCGGTCACTGGATGCTCAACCTGCAAGCGGGTATTCATCTCAATAAAATAAAACTCATCATTCTCAAACAGGAATTCAAATGTGCCAACACCACGATACTTAATTCGGCGACATGCATCCACGCAACGATCACCAATTTTATTGCGCAACTTCACGGATATGCCGGGTGCTGGCGCTTCTTCAAGAATCTTTTGGTGACGACGCTGCAACGAGCAATCTCTTTCGCCAAGATGAACCGCATTGCCATGCTCATCAATCAATATTTGGAATTCCACATGGCGCGGATTTTCCAAGTATTTCTCCGCATAAACTACCGGATTTCCAAAAGCGGCCTGTGCCTCATTACGCGTCATAATTACTGCGTTTGATAACGCAGCTTCAGTATGCACCACACGCATACCACGGCCACCGCCGCCGCCCGCAGCTTTAATAATGACGGGGTAGCCAATATCGCGCACAATCTTTTTAACGTTACTGATATCTTCAGGCAAGGCGCCCTCAGAACCGGGCACGCACGGCACGCCCGCTTTGATCATGGCATTCTTGGCACTGACTTTATCACCCATCTGGCGAATCGTATCAGGTCGTGGGCCGATAAACACAAAACCACTTTTTTCAACACGTTCTGCAAAATCTGCATTTTCTGAAAGAAAGCCATACCCCGGATGTATCGCTTCAGCATCTGTCACCTCTGCTGCACTAATAATGGCAGGCACATTAAGATAACTCAGCGGCACCTGTGCCGGGCCAATGCATACCGATTCATCGGCCAGCTTGACATATTTTGCTTCAGCATCAGCCTCTGAATACACAACCACTGTTTTAATACCCATCGCACGGCACGCACGTTGAATCCGCAAGGCGATTTCGCCGCGATTTGCTATAAGAATTTTCTCAAACATATTTATCCAAAAGATCCTAATTTGGTTTCAATGAGACCCAGTCAATACCAGCTCTCAACTCAGATAATCATTGGATTACGAATAAAGGCTCACCATATTCAACCGGCTGCCCATTCTCTAGCAATATCGCTTTAATAACACCATTCTTATCTGCCTCAATCTCGTTTAGCAATTTCATTGCTTCAATAATGCACAATGTATCGCCCACTTTTACTGTCTGGCCAACTTCAACAAAAGCACCGGCACCAGGAGATGCCGCCCGATAATATGTTCCAACCATCGGTGATTTAACCACATGGCCATCCGGCACAGATTTTGTGGATGGCGCAGCATCTTGTCCATGGCCCACATCACTGACTTGAGCGGATGTGTTTTGTGGCGCAGGTTGCTGCATTACTTGCGGTTGCATAAACGCATAGTTTTGTGCAGTGGGGTTCGTCTTACTGATGCGAACTTTCTCCTCACCCTCAGTAATTTCCAATTCAGTAATGCCTGATTCTTCAACCAGTTCTATAAGCTTTTTAAGCTTTCTTAAATCCATATCCAATCTCCCGAGACAATGCCTCGCTTTAAGGTAACTTCATAATGAGAACAACGCATACAATCAAAAACAAATAAAATATATAAACAATTACTTATTGGCTCACGAATTATTCAGTGCTTCCATTAGTAACATAAAAATAATTTACAACTAAGCTTTAAAATTTTTAAAATCAAGGAAAAAATCTTTGGTTTACCGTATAGAGCTTCCTAGCGAGACGCCAGAGCATATTCCAGCGCCAACTGATAACCTTTTATACCTAAACCACTTATCACGCCAACAGCAAGATCAGAAAAATAAGATTTATGACGAAAAGATTCACGAGAAAAAATATTAGAAAGATGAATTTCTATAAACGGTAACTTTGCAGCTGCCAGCGCATCCCGTAAAGCAATACTGGTATGCGTAAAAGCAGCTGGATTAATAATAATAAAGTCTGTGCCATCATTCATCGCCATCTGAACTCTACCAATTAATCCTGATTCGGCATTACTTTGAAATGCTTCTAGATCAGCACCTGCATCTTTAGCAAAAACACGTAAATTTCTGTTAATATCCTGCAACGTATTATTGCCATAAATCTCAGGCTCACGTACTCCCAAAAGATTTAAATTAGGGCCATGAATGACCAAGATTTTATTTGCACCTGCCATTTTTTCATCCATTTGGCGATTATCGCTTTTTATAGCGGAAATGTACAGGTTTTTAAAGACATTCGCCGAACTTAAACGAATATTGTTGGAAAAATATTGAATTTAACCACTTCAAAATATATAGCTTAATATTCAAATCACAGCGCTCATCAAAAATAAAGCAAGCCCCATTTGCCCGTTATCCCCCAAACATCTATAATTCCCGATTAACCGCACACCACGCTGTTGTAGCTCAGTTGGTAGAGCAACTGATTCGTAATCAGTAGGTCCGCAGTTCGATTCTGCGCAACAGCACCATTAAAACAATAAGTTACGCAATAAGTAATTCCGCCAAACAACCCAGTGCCACATTGGTGCCACTCTGCAGATGATTATCAAGCAACAAAAAACCCGCCACATGGACGGGTTTCGAATTAAAAGGCTAACAAATTTTAACTATAATCTGAAATTACTTTCTTTATGCGTTCTGCATATTTGAATATATCATCGACATTATCAATCTCCACCCTTTCTTCTATTTTATTCTTAAACAAACCTATATATTTCTGAGAAAAATTAAAATGAAAACGACAAATAGGTTTGCGATTGTTGTCATCCAATAGGACACCACAATAACTCTTTGTATCTCTCATAGTGATACGTTTAACATCAACAGTCTCACGCAAAATGGCTTTAACAATGTTAAACCCATCTATTTCATCTTGCGTTGTTTCGACATCACTTTTTTCCGGCTGAATATTGCTGAAGCCAACGTCTTTAGTATCTGGAACTTGAGTTGATTCAGATTCGTTAGCAGCCAACGCTGATTTAAGACGCTCATTTAGACGTTCGTTTATAAACTGACTTCTTGCTTCTTTTACTATTTGTGTGAATTGCTCGATTACTGGTTGAGTAAGACGGCCGTCATATATTTGAGATGCAAAAAAACGAACAAAAGGTTCGGAAGGATTTTTAAGTTCATCCTCTAATATTTTCTTTGTAGCTCCCGTATATTTAAGTGTGCTGGCAGTGGTTAGAATATCTTCAAGTGAGAAGGCTGACTTAGTGAATTTTTTTAATTCATTAATTTGGTGGTC
>JAJFJK010000143.1 GCA_021774075.1 Nitrosomonas sp.
GTCTTTTTACATCTGGAAAATCAAATGATTCTTGGGTACACTTTGTCACTGGCAATTCCTTTCTTTTATGCAGTATAGGTAACTGAATTATAAAAGATTACAGGGGAATTGCCACCTCCTCTCGTGCAATATTGGGGCTAGGAGGCTGTCCGAGAATAGTATCAGCCCTGAAAGCTGCGTTTGGAACGACGTGGTTCGCGTTTCTTTTTAAAAGGTGGCTGAACGTTTAGTTTTTTATTTTCTTCCTCTGGCCTGGGTCGATAAATAATGAATATTTTGCCGATGTGTTGCACAGGCGCTGCACCTAGTTTTTCGCAAACTTCTTCAAATAGTGCTTTTCTGGCGATTCGATCATCAAGCTGTACTTTGACTTTAATTAATTCATGACTTAACAGTCCTTGGCCCAGCTCTTCAATAACACTGGTTGACAATCCAACCTTACCAATGGTTACAACTGGATTAATCGAATGTGCCAGTGCTTTAAGTTCACGTCGGCGTGAAACAGTAAGTGTTAACATAAAACCCCTTAAAAATATAATTCTACCCGATGAAGCATGCTAAAACCAGCAAAGCGTGGATGAAAGAGCATGTCAATGATTATTTCGTCAAACAAGCAAAAAAGGAAGGTTATCGTTCACGTGCCGCCTACAAACTACTTGAAATTGCTGAACGCGATCACATCTTAAAATCAGGTATAACGGTGGTTGATTTAGGTGCCGCACCAGGAAGCTGGTCGCAAGTTGCTTTCAACAAAGTTGGCGCTAAGGGTAAAGTTATTGCGTTGGACATACTTGAGATGAAACCACTAACGGGTGTTACATTCATTCAAGATGACTTTAGTGAAACCTGTGCTATTAATCAACTAACAAATTGTCTGGGTGAAAACCAACTAGATCTTGTAATTTCAGATATGGCACCCAATATAAGTGGTATTGTAGTGAGTGATCAAGCTAAAAGTATGTATTTAGCAGAATTAGCGTTAACATTCGCTATGGAAAGACTGAACTATGACGGAAATTTTCTTGTCAAAGTGTTTCAAGGAATAGATTTTGACCAATTTCTAAGAGAGATGCGTGCAGGTTTTAAAAAAGTTGTGATACGTAAACCAAAAGCATCACGTAATCGTAGCAATGAGTTATATTTGCTTGGACTAGGCAAAAAATGAATTAATTTATTGGTAAGTGGCTATTTTTCAGCACAGTCACAGTGATTGAAAAAACTATTTACATCACTTAAATTAAGCAAACCATTCTGTTACAAATTAGAAAATAGAGTTAGAATTACAAATCAAAGATATTAAGGTGCAAACAAAGGAGCTATTTTGAATAATTTAATTAAGAACATGGCCATATGGCTAGTGATTGCACTAGTATTAATGACAGTCTTTAATCAATTCAGTGTACGTCAACCAGCGCAAGTTCCAATGGAATACTCGCAGTTTATTGCTGAATTGAATCAAGGTCGAATTGCCAAAGTTATTATTGACGGTCGTACACTCAGAGGTACAAAATCTGACGGCAGGGGATTCACGACTTATGCGCCATCTGATCCATGGATGGTCAGCGACCTACTTAAGTCCGGCGTTATTATTGAAGCGAAGCCAGATGAAGAACAATCCATGTTGATGAGTATTTTCATTTCCTGGTTCCCGATGCTTCTATTAATAGGTGTTTGGATTTTCTTTATGCGTCAAATGCAAGGCGGTGCTGGCGGAAAAGGCGGTGCCTTTTCATTTGGAAAAAGCAAAGCACGCATGCTTGACAAATCTGCCAATCCAGTAACATTTAATGATGTTGCAGGTTGTGAAGAAGCAAAAGAAGAAGTCTCCGAACTAGTAGAATTTCTACGTGACCCAACCAAATTCCAAAAACTAGGTGGACGCATTCCACGTGGTGTTCTAATGGTTGGTAGCCCTGGAACGGGTAAAACACTCTTGGCACGCGCAATTGCAGGTGAAGCAGAAGTACCGTTCTTTAGTATTTCCGGTTCCGATTTTGTTGAAATGTTTGTTGGTGTCGGTGCTTCAAGAGTGCGCGACATGTTTGAACAAGCCAAGAAACATGCGCCTTGCATAATTTTCATTGATGAAATTGATGCAGTGGGCCGTCAACGTGGCGCTGGCCTGGGTGGCGGCAACGACGAACGTGAACAAACCCTCAACCAGTTACTGGTAGAAATGGATGGATTCGAAGGTGCCCAGGGCGTGATTGTGATTGCCGCAACCAACCGTCCCGATGTGCTTGATCCGGCATTATTACGTCCTGGACGTTTTGATCGTCAAGTAACCGTACCACTGCCTGACATCCGTGGACGCGAACAAATTCTGCATGTGCATATGCGCAAAGTGCCCCTTTCTCCAGACGTTAAAGCAGATATTCTGGCACGTGGCACACCAGGCATGTCTGGTGCAGATCTTGCTAACCTGGTTAATGAAGCCGCTTTATTTGCCGCACGAAGCAGCAAGCGTTTAGTTGATATGGATGATTTTGAACGTGCCAAAGATAAAATCTTCATGGGTGCAGAACGACGTTCACTTATCATGCCCGAACATGAGCGTATGAATACGGCTTACCATGAATCTGGTCACGCAGTTGTTGCACAACTACTGCCAAAAACTGATCCAGTACATAAAGTGACGATTATTCCACGTGGTCGTGCATTAGGTGTCACCATGCAGTTGCCAACTGAAGATCGCTTTAGTATGGAACGTGAAGAAATACTACAACGATTAGCAGTGATGTTTGGTGGACGCATTGCGGAAGAAGTGTTTATGAATCAAATGACCACCGGTGCTTCTAACGACTTTGAGCGTGCCACGGATTTAGCCAGACAAATGGTCACGCAATGGGGAATGACCGATTCGCTGGGCCCTATGGTATATGGCGAAAATGAAGGCGAAGTCTTTCTTGGGCGCTCGGTAACCACTCATAAGAGCATGAGTGAAAAAACCATGCAACAAGTTGACGCTGAAGTCCGCCGTATTGTTGATGAACAATATGCGCTTGCGCGTAAATTAATCGAAGCCAACAAAGATAAAATTGAGGCCATGACAAAGGCTTTACTGGAGTGGGAAACGATTGACAGTGATCAGATCAACGATATCATGGATGGCAAACCACCGCGTCCACCCAAGCCACCTCAGACAATGGTATCTGCAACAGAAGCAAATGAAGATGCGACAGCTACTGAGGAAGTAACTGATGACTCCTCTGATGATGCACCTGAAGCACCACCTTCACAAGGCGTGGCAAAAGGGGCTGATTAAGCAGCAAATTTTAAGAAGCGCAATTTAACGGGATACGATCATCAGGTCGTATCCCGTTATTCAATTTTACTTATACTTTTTATATTTTCTTTAGTCATGTTTCAGCTACCAACAGCTCACACCAACACTAGCTCCCGCCCACTCATAATGGGCGTTGTCAATGTAACGCCGGATTCTTTTTCAGATGGCGGGTACTATTATTCAACTGAGCAAGCCATCGATCATGCCAAAAGTCTTATTGATGAAGGCGCTGATATATTAGATATTGGTGGCGAATCAACACGACCAGGCAGCCTATCTGTCAGCGTTGAAGAAGAGTTAGATCGAGTAATTCCAGTGCTTAAAGCCATAGCGGGTAAAGACATTCCGATCTCTATCGACACCTCCAAGCCCGTAGTGATGCGTCACGCAATAGACTCAGGCGCCACGATAATAAATGACATCAATGCATTACAAACACCAGATGCACTAGAGACTGTCGCCAGCAATAATCATGTGACTATCTGCCTGATGCATATGCAGGGCAATCCCCAGAATATGCAAGCAAATCCAAAATATAAAGACATTGTTACTGAGGTGAAAACCTTTCTGCAAGAACGTATTAATACCGCAAAAGCGGCAGGTATTTCACAACAACGTTTAATTATTGACCCAGGATTTGGTTTTGGTAAAACACTCCAACATAATCTTGAATTATTACACCATCTGGATAGTTTCACAGATTTAGGCGTGCCAATACTGGCAGGTTTATCACACAAATCCATGTTAGGCGCGATCACTGGTAACGACGTAAACAATCGTATTCATGAAAGTGTCGCGGCAGCCTTGCTAGCAGTGACTAAAGGTGCCAAAATTGTACGTGTGCATGATGTGAAAGCAACACGGGAGGCACTGGCAATCTATAACGCCATACATCATAAAGAAGCATGATCAGCTGTCGGATCAATGGACACTTGCAAGCAACTAATACTCCTTCAACATGCCATTTTACTCATTAACTATCAAGAATTTAAAAAATTGACTAAAAAACATTTTGGAACAGATGGTATACGAGGACGCGTAGGAACTCCCCCCATCACACCTGAATTTATTTTGCACCTGGGCTATTCTGCTGGCAAAGTATTAGCGGCTTCTGACTGGCATCTCATGAAAGGTGAGCGCCCTGCAGTATTGATTGGGAAAGATACGCGAGTATCTGGCTATATGCTGGAATCAGCTCTAGAAGCGGGCCTGTCTGCTGCTGGCGTGGATGTTCTGCTATCCGGCCCCATGCCTACACCAGCCATCGCATATCTTATTCGCGCATTACGCCTGCAAGCTGGTATTGTTATTTCAGCCTCGCATAATCCATTTGAAGATAACGGCGTCAAATTTTTCTCATCGCAAGGCACTAAGCTTCCTGATGAAATGGAACATCAAATAGAAGCAGGGCTTAGTGCGCCTATCAAAACAATGCCCTCTGCACAACTTGGCAAAGTTCAGCGCTTAAAAGACGCCACTGGGCGCTATATCGAGTTCTGTAAAAGCAGCTTCCCTTATCATCTTGACCTGCGTGGCTTACGTATCGTGGTTGATTGCGCACATGGCGCTGCTTATCACATAGCAGGCCATGTATTACATGAACTGGGCGCTGATGTTGTCACAATTGGTGCGCAACCTGACGGCCTCAACATTAACCATGAATGTGGCGCTACTCATTGTCAAACATTACAAAAAGCCGTTAAACAGCATCGTGCTGACCTGGGTATTGCGCTGGATGGTGATGGCGACCGCTTAATGATGGTGGACAAGAAAGGTGCGCTTTATGATGGCGATCAACTCATCTACATCATCGCCAAACACCGCCAACAGAAAGGACTTCTGACCGGTGGCGTAGTCGGCACCTTAATGACCAACCTTGCAATAGAAAACAGTTTCAAGAAAATGCATATTCCATTCCTGCGTGCCAATGTTGGTGATCGCTATGTGATGGAATTACTCAAAGAAAAAGGATGGCATCTCGGTGGCGAAAGCTCAGGACATATTATTTGCATTGATAAACATACCACTGGTGATGGCATTATTGCGTCCCTGCAAGTCCTATATGCCCTGCGTGACAGCAACAAAACACTGGCTGAATTCATGCGTGGTGTTAAACTTTACCCACAACGACTGATCAATGTAAAAATCCCCAAATCATTTAATTTAGCCAAGAACAAAGCGATTAAAACAGTTCAACAAGAAGCTGAAACAGATCTTGGCAACAAAGGTCGCGTTCTATTACGTGCATCCGGTACAGAGCCATTGATTCGTGTAATGGTTGAAGGAGAATCGAAACAAAAGGTCAATTTCTGGGCAGAAAAAATAGCAAATACAGTACAAACAACTTGTGCCTAAAACCAAGTTGTCATAATTCTGTAACAGAATTGCAATAAAATATAACATTAATTGACAAGGAATCCCCTTCATCCCAATTTATAATTTGGAGAACATAAATGTTCAACTGGTTTAATTTCAAGGCCGCAACTTTATTAAGCATATTTTTTTGTACTGGCATAGTTAATGCCAGCCCAATTGTTAGAATTGATGGTTCCAGTACCGTCTATCCGATTACCGAAGCTGTTGCAGAAGATTTCCAAATCGCCAAACGAGGCCGAGTCCGGGTCACCGTCGGTATTTCAGGTTCAGGTGGTGGCTTCAGAAAATTTTGTCGCGATGAAATAGACATTGTGAATGCCTCCCGCCCTATTACAAAACTTGAAAGGGAAGCATGTAGAAGTACAGGCGTAGAATATATTGAAATGCCAATCGCCCTTGATGCGCTAACAGTGGTCGTGAACCCGAGAAACACATGGAGCAAAACCATCACTATTGAAGAACTCAAGAAATTCTGGGAACCAAGCGCTCAAGGTACAATCAACAACTGGGATCAAGTGAATCCGTCATGGCCTGATAAACGAGTAAAACTGTTTGGCCCCGGCGCAGATTCAGGCACATTTGAATACTTTACCGAAGCTGTTGTGGGCAGAGCCAAATCCAGCCGCGGTGACTTTACTGCCTCTGAAGACGACAATGTGCTGGTACAAGGTGTCTCAAGCGACATGTATGCATTAGGCTTCTTCGGGTTTGCTTATTACATTGAAAACAGCAGCAAAATCAAAGCCGTTGCAATTGATAATGGCAATGGCGGCGTGCTCCCGTCTGCAGAAACCGTTAAAGATGGCAGCTACCAGCCACTATCCCGCCCGGTATTTATCTATGTTAATGCAAAATCCACCAACAGACCTGAAATTCAGGAATTTGTTACCTTCTTCATGAAGAATGCAAACGCGCTAGTCTCTGAGGTCAAATATTTCCCACTCTCTGATAATGTTTACAACCTCAACCTTGAAAATATGAGCACGAAGAAGTTAGGCACTGTTTTTGAGGGTGAATCTGAAGTAGGTGTAGATCTTGATGAAGTAATGAAGCATGACGCTCATTTGTAATTCAGACAAATCTAAGTTGTCTTTGCTAAAGTCATATGGGCGCCTCTAAAAATTCAGAGTTTGCCCAAATGCAAGGCGCGGAAAAAATTTTGCAGCGCAGCAGTTGGGATGAAATCTGGATTTTAAGAAGTGCCCATATTAGATAGCACGAACAATTCGCCTACTTTGTATTACCGCTGATTAATTTATCAACTAATGTCCGCAACATTGGTTCTGAATAATCAGCGGTATTTTAATTTCAGCACGTCACCATCATCCTGTAAAACAATGGATTTTCTGCCAATTTTCATTAATGTCAAAAACCAGCCCTGCCTAATTGTGGGGGGTGGAGAAGTGGCTACCCGCAAAACTATGCTTTTGCTGCAAGCTGGTGCGTTGGTCTCAATTATTTCACCTGAGCTTGATGAACAATTAGCAGAATTACTCACCCAGAAAAAAATTACGCACTGCGCAGAACATTTCCAGCCTGAGCATTTGGAAGATATTGTTTTAGTCATCGCTGCAACAAATGATCGCGCAACCAATCTATTGGTTTCTGAGTCCGCCAAACAGCGACGTATACCCGTCAATGTGGTAGACAATCCCGATCTGTGCACCTTCATCATACCCTCAATCGTTGACCGCTCACCCATGCTGATTGCGGTTTCCAGCAGCGGCCAATCACCCGTACTGGCAAGGCAACTGCGCGCGCATCTGGAAACCATCATACCAGGCGCCTACGCACGTTTGGCAGCGATTGCTGGCAAATTTCGCCAGCAGGTCAAACAACATTTTTCACATCCTGAGAAACGACGGATCTTTTGGGAAAGAATCTTGCAAGGGCCATTCGCAGAAATGGTAATGGCGGGCAAGGATAAAGCGGCACAAGACTATCTGTTGCAATCATTACAAAATGAAAAGGATGACGCGCCCCAAGGAGAGGTTTATCTGGTCGGTGCCGGGCCTGGAAGCCCGGATTTACTGACTTTTCGTGCCTTGCGACTCATGCAGCAAGCTGATGTTGTTGTGTATGATCGTCTGGTTTCGTCCGCGATCCTGGACATGGTGCGGCGTGATGCAACGCGTATCTATGCCGGCAAAGAACGTAAATGTCACACCATTCCTCAAGAATCCATCAATAGCCTGTTGGTTAGGCTGGCAAAAGAAGGCAAGCGTGTGCTCAGACTTAAAGGCGGCGATCCCTTTATCTTTGGTCGAGGCGGCGAAGAAATTGAAACTCTGAGCACGCACAACATCCCCTTTCAAGTCGTGCCCGGCATCACTGCGGCTTCAGGTGTGGCCTCTTATGCGGGCATACCACTCACACACCGGGATTATGCGCAGTCCTGCATTTTTGTTACCGGTCACCTTAAAAACAATAGCATAGACCTGGATTGGCCCACTTTGGCACAACCAAATCAAACCATTGTGATTTATATGGGACTGCTCGGCCTACCTGTTTTATGCCAACAATTAATTACACACGGTCTGAGCGCCACCACACCAGCCGCAATTATCCAACAAGGCACCACACAAACACAAAAGGTTGTGGTCGGGTCATTGCAAACATTACCTGACCTAACCACCGCTGCCAACCTGACGCCACCAACGCTGATCATCGTTGGAGAAGTCGTTAAGTTGCATCAGAAACTGGCCTGGTTTGAGCCAAGTCCTGAGCCACCGTGTTTTTTTAAGGATTAATTTGTGGCACTAAAACCAACCATTTACAAGTTAAAAATTGCGTTGACAGACCTTGACCGAAATTATTACGATACGCTCAACTTGACAATCGCCCAGCATCCTTCTGAAACACTTGAACGAATGATGACCCGGATTTTAGTTTTTTGTATTAATGCGCAAGAAAATCTGACATTTACCAAGGGGCTGAGCACGGCGGAAGAACCCGATATCTGGGCGCACACGCTGGACAATCAAATTTCACTATGGATTGATGTCGGTGAACCCGCTGTGGATAGAATTAAAAAAGCAAGAGGAGTTGCACCTGATGTAAAAGTTTACAGTTTTAATTCCAAATCGGATGTTTGGTGGCATCAGGAACAAGAAAAATTTAATGCGCTGAAGGTGTCAATTTTCCAGTTCCAATGGAAAGATATTCAAGCACTGGCAAAACTGGTGCAACGCACGATGGATCTATCCGTCACGATTACTGACGATTCGGCTTATATTGCAGCAGAATTGGGAGAATGCGAAGTACCCTGGACAGCATTACAAACTAAGCAAACTTAGAATTATTCATCAGTTAGGACAAACAGCATCGGATATTCGACCAAAAATTGAGTCCGCAGAAAAATCAAACCATTCTTTTAATTCTTCATGAAACGCACCAATTACCTTACCTTGAGCCTTAGCATCTGGATAAAGCAGCATGGTCTGTGAACGGGTTCTTCCTCGCTGACAATCAAATTCATAATAAGTTTTTACTGAACGATGCCCGCCTGCTTGTTGCTCATCATAGCTTGACAACACCCAAACCTTTCTAGAATCTTCGTCCTTACGCACAGTTTCCGGATCAAAAAAATGCATCTCCCCTTTTTCCGGATTTGCGCCCAATTTCTCCCATGTGGCATGCGCTGGAACAACAATCATGAGCAGAAAAACTACGAGAAAATATTTATAACTATTTGATAACATTATTAATTAAGTAGTTTATGATAAAAAGCCAAACGCTTGGCACTCAGCTTGCCTTCTTGCACAGCTTGTATCAGCGTACAACCGGGCTCGCTGACATGTCGGCAATTATTGAATTTGCATTGCCCGATATAAGGATGAAATTCGATAAACCCCCACGCCAGATTTTCATCTTTAATATGATTCAATCCAAATTCCTGTATGCCAGGCGAATCTATAATATCACTGTCCGAGTCAATATGATAAAGGCGTGAATGGGTTGTCGTATGCACCCCGGAATCAAGTGCTTCAGAGATTTCAGCGGTAGCACGCTTGGCTTCCGGAACCAACGCATTGAGCAATGTTGATTTACCCATACCTGATTGGCCAGCCAGTACACTGATGTGGCCTTTCAGATAAGGATGTAGTACGGAAATATCTTTTTGAGCGCTCATCTTTAACAGGGGATAACCAAGGGTCTTATACAGTGAGAGCTGATCCAAAGCTGCGCGTGTAGGCACCGCCAAGTCAGCTTTATTCAGCACAAGCAACACCTGGATGCCTTCACTTTCTGCGGCGACCAAGCAACGCGTAATCAATTCTTCACTAAAGCTGGGAACAGCCGCCACCACAATAATAATCTGTGACACATTGGCGGCTATTATCTTTTCTTTGAATGCATCACTTCGGTATAACAACGTCGTGCGTAACGTAATACGCTCAATAACACCCTGCCCAGGCGTTGTTGGCTTTATCTCGACCTGATCACCACAAGCCACACCGCTTTTCTTGCCACGCCTGACGCAAGATAAAATCTCACCATGTTCCGTTTCAATTGAATAATGTCGACCAAATGCAGCAATGACCTGCCCGCTAATCGTTTCAGTTTTTTTTGAGGTATTTTGTTGTATCGTACTCAAACTGAAAATAGCGTATCAATTTTGGCCGCACAGATAAAATCATTCTCAGACAAACCGCCAATGGCATGCGTTGTATAGGTTACAACGCATTGGTTGTAACCAACAAGCATATCCGGGTGATGATCTTCACGATGCGAAACCCATGCGACCGCATTCACAAAAGCCATGGTTTGATAATAATTCTTAAATGCGTATGTTTTGCTGATTTGTTTATCCTGCACTTGCCATCCATCAAGTTGTTGTAAAAATTCAGCAACTTGATCGGAAGAAAGCCGTGGCACACCGCCTTCACATGGTTTGCACTGTTTGGTTGCCAAGTCACAAGTTGTATTATTCATCAATGCCCCTGCCCTTGAAGATGCGCCACCCGAATGGCAGCAGGCGGATGTGAGTCATAAAACGCGGAATGTAGCGGATCAGGCGTTAATGTTGCAGCATTATCCTGGTATAGCTTAACCAACGCATTAATCAAATCATCTGATGATGCATGCTGAGCGGCATAAGCATCTGCTTCAAATTCATGTTTGCGCGAATAAATACTGGATAACGGATGAAACAGGAATGTGAATACCGGCATCACTAGAAAAAATAACAATAATGCCATAGCTGTTGAAGGCACCGATGCAACTGAAACGCCTAAGCCTTCATAAAACCAGCTTTGCTCCATTAAATAGCCCAGTGCCCACAAGAAAACCAGGCTCATGGCAAACGATGTCACGATACGCTTTAAAACATGGCGGTGCTTAAAATGCCCCAGCTCATGCGCAAGAACCGCTTCGATTTCAGCCGGTTTTAGGCGCGACAATAAAGTGTCAAAAAACACTATCCGCTTGGTTTTTCCGAAACCAGTGAAATAGGCATTGCCATGACTGCTGCGCCGTGAACCATCCATGACAAACAAACCGCTGGATTCAAAACCACATTTTTTCAATAACTGTTCGATACGCGTTTTTAATGTCGCATCTTCCAATGGCGTGAATTTATTAAAGAATGGCGCAATCCAGGTTGGATAAATTGCCAACACAAACAAATTGAATGCTATCCATGCAAACCAGGCATATAGCCACCAGTTAGCGCCCATTTTTTCCATCAACCATAAAACACAAAATAGCAATGGCGCACCCAACAATAAGCCCAGCACCGCATGTTTAATCAAATCGGTAAAAAACATAGCCGGTGTCATTTTATTAAAACCATACTTCTCTTCAATGACAAAAGTACTGTAATAACTGAGTGGAATTTCGGCAATACTGATAAGCATAAAGGTGCTGATAATGAGTACCATGCCATGTGCCAATGGGTCACTGAACCACTCTGCCCAGAAACCACTTAACGCAGTTAGGCCACCACCCAAAGTAAAAATCAGCAAAAGTACCGCCTGTAATAAAATACCGGGGTATCCCGCACGTGTTTTGGAGCAAGTATAGTCTGCCGCTTTCTGATGATCCGCCAGATTAATCTGGCTGGCAAAGTCATCAGGCACTTTATGTTGGTGCGCACGAATATGACGCGTATGCCGTAGCGCCAACCAAACCTGAGTGAGCGTTGTAAGCAATAGTGCAGCAAGAAAAATCAGAGTAAATGTTTGCATAATGGGTATTCTTTATAAGTCTGAATGAATAATGATTAAAGGAATCGCTGATTCCAGAGGAAGTGCTGATCAATTCGTGAACCAGTGTATGATGGCTAAAATATTCCATCTTATTGTTGTAAATCTTAGCAATAGCCAGCTATTACCTTCAATTTGCGCCTCAATCTGAAATATTTTATCTCATCACCCACTTGGCTCAGAATCAATCAGCACTTCCCCAAGTGACGAATTGTTACCAATATGACACAATTAGACTTATCAAATTCAAAAAACTTATTATGGCACAAGATAACAAGAACCTCATCTGGATCGACATGGAAATGACTGGACTCAATCCGGAAACTGACCGTATCATTGAAGCTGCAGTGGTTATTACAGATTCACAATTGAATACAGTGGCCGAAGGTCCGGTTCTGGTTGTCCATCAGGCGGATGCCATATTAGACGGCATGGATAAATGGAACACATCCACACATACTAAATCCGGTTTAATCGGCAAAGTAAAAGCCTCAACATTAAATGAAGCCGAAGTTGAAACGCAATTACTGGCCTTCCTGCAATGTCACGTCGCAACGGGCATTTCACCCATGTGCGGGAATTCAATTTGTCAGGACCGGCGTTTTATGGCACGCTGGATGCCGCAATTAGAAGAATTTTTTCATTACCGCAACCTTGATGTCAGCACCTTCAAGGAATTGGTAAAACGTTGGAAGCCTGAGATTGCATCAGGCCTGAAGAAAGAGGGCAAGCATGAAGCGCTGGCGGATATTTATGACTCCATCAACGAGCTTAAATATTATCGTGAGCATTTTATTGTGGCTTAGGACTGGTCAAAATGTATACAAAAACGACTTGTAGAACTTTCCACAATGCTAAACTGAAGCACAATAACTATTGTCAACTTTAACCATTAAACCATTTAGGAGAAACAACATGCGCCACCAAAGAAAATTAATAGCAATTGCCGTCGGCTCCGCTTTTCTAATCTCACTTGGCACCGCACCTGCTCTTGCTCACGAGTGTAAACATTGTGACCATATGATATCCAAAATGGACACTGATGAAGACGGAAAAATCAGCAGAACAGAATTTATGCGCCATCATGGCCAAATGTTTGACAAACATGACAGCAATGGTGACCGATTTTTAGATGCCGGTGAATTGCACGACAAGATGGAAAAAATGCATGGTCACAAGCACGGTGGCGATGGCGGCCACGATCATGGTCACGGACATGATGATGACGATCATGGTCATGGTCATGGGCACGGACATGACGACAGCGATGATGATCATGATGGGCATTGAGGCAAAGGAAAACCCTATTTAATGTGAATTAAATGGCACGTGACTTGATCTGATGGTTATGGAATTTTATTAAGGTAACTGTCAGATTAAGTCGAAATGCATGGCCCGCTTTCAGATTCTACTTAGCACTTTATTTTCTTCCATCAAATCCCTAGCGTAAGCAAAAATCCCTCAGTTTAGTTTAATCACCATTGCATCTCCCTAAACTAGGAAAAATGAATAACTATTTTTCTGTAACACCAGAAATGGTTGAATACTAAACAAACACCCTTTATTCGCACTCCTGTGAATCAACGATAATTTGCACCGATTGCTCCCACATCAATTACGAAGACAGAATGATGACTTGATGTACAGCGTGCGTTTTGTCATATAATGTTACTACGAGTTAGCTAGATAAAATAGCTACACTTACTCTCCTAATGCGTGCATCACTTGTAGTCAAGTGAGTAAACAATATCACTAAAAATTATTTTTCAGGGAGAGTGCTTTTCAGCCATCAAAATAATGGTATGTAACATTTAATTCAAGGAGCAAGTCAAATGAAAAAACACATAAAACGCACGATATTATCTTTTTTCTTACTAATTTTATTTGGGAGCATCAATCTGGCATCCGCTGATACAACTCCTGAAATTGAAAGCATTTTTAACTGGGCAGAAAACAATTTTCCGGAATTTTTCTCAGAACCGCAAGCCACACAAATGATCGGAGTATGGACATTTAGACATTATCCGGCAGGACCGTCAGGAGAGGTTTATGTCGGGGTAAAAAACAATGAAGTCTTTGTGCTTGGTGGGCCCTGGGGAACAGATAACCCAACATTCATTGATACTGTTCCAAACCTGTTAAATCAGATAGCTTCCTCTGGCGGTGATGGAAGTGTTTCTGGATGCTCTAACACCACAGATATTCCTGCCGGGGTGGTAATAACCCAAAGTGGAAATGTTATCAATATTACAACGAATGGCCAATGTATCGTTATTCCTACCGACAGCGGCAACTTCTGCGAGCCTCCCGAACAACCTGAACCAACTGGTATCTCAGTATTAACAACTGTCAATGTTACTTCTTCTCAAACAACTGGCATTGAGGTTGATCAGCCTGGCATACCAAATCCATTAGACTCCGCCACACAAGGTCTTTCTAATTCAAGCTGTACGATTAATGCAGATTCAGAATCAGGTAATCAGATTATAAACTCGGATATTTGCATTGACATGACTGACCAGCTTTCATCTATTCCAGCTGGATTTGGGATAACCATCAATCCGCCAGTTACTTTTGCGATAGTTAGCACAGCAACCAATCAGGTCGTATCTGATTGCTTTGCTACAGATGCAGCAACCGTCTCTGATGCGTTTACCGGAGAATTATGGGCCAAGGGAGCAGACGGCAATTTTGTTCAAATTAGTTTTTAGTTTGATAAATTTATTATACTAATTTTTACAAAAGTATAAGCTGGCTCAATGCCGCAACCCACTAGGTTCTTTGACTGGACGCTTCTGTTCCAGGGGTTGCGGATCAAGTACAGCAACTGTCAAACTATCATCAATAAAATATTTTTTGGTGACTTCGCGTATTTGCTCGGCGGTTACCGCTTGTAATTTCTCCAGTATGGTATCAATATCACGATAAGATAATCCGATACTTTCCAGCCTGCCAATTTGCATGGCCTGGGAGAAAATCGAGTCGAGCTGATATACGTGACCGGCCACCACTTGGGCTCTAACACGCGCCAGTTCTTCTTCGGTAACACCTTCATCAATAATTTTCTTAATTTCAGCGCGTATTGCTTGTTCCAGCCCATCAATTGTCTGACCTGCACTCGGTGTACCGTTTAGAAAAAACATACTGGAGCCACGCGCTGATGCACCATAACCGGCACTCACTGAAATCGCTATTTGACTGTCTCGCACGAGCGATTTGTTAAGCCTCGCTGATGCATGACCATCCAGTACACCTTCCAGCATTTCCAAAGCGTAGGGTTCCCAATCAGCGGCCACATCCTTAATCACCGGTGCATGGTAGCCCATTACTAGAAATGGCAATTCAGCCGGCGCCTTTACGGTTATACGCTTAACACCAAGTTGCGGCGGCTCCGCTTGTGGTTTACGCTCAGCTAGTGACAATACTGGACGTGCTTCAATTGGGCCATACTCTTTTTGCGCTAGGGCATAGACCTCCTTTGGATCAACATCACCCACAATGACCAATATGGCATTATTCGGTGTATACCAGCGGTCATACCAATCTTGTGCATCCTGTACAGTCATATTCTCCAGGTCATTCATCCAGCCAATAATCGGGCGCTTGTACGGATGGGATTGATAGGCTGCCGCCAGCATTTTTTCGTACACTAATGAACGTGCCTGATCATCGGTACGCAATCTTCTCTCTTCCATCACCACTTTGATTTCTTTTGAGAATTCCTCTTCCGTCAGAACCAAATTATGCATACGATCCGCTTCCAGTTCCATGACTAACGGCAAGTTACGTGTATGTAATTGCTGGTGATAACCCGTGTAATCACGACTGGTAAACGCATTCTCGCGCCCGCCTGCCGCCGCAACTCTTCTTGAGAACTCACCACCCGGCACCTTTGCAGTGCCTTTAAACATCATATGTTCCAACACATGTGCAACACCAGTTGCACCATTGACTTCATCAATACTACCGGCCCTGTACCAAATTTGTGAAACCACGACCGGCGAACGGTGGTCTTCCTTTACAATGAGTTTCAGGCCATTGTCGAGCATGAATTCATGTGGATTGGCAAGCACAGCGAATGGCGCCTGTAACAGGAGCACAAACAATAACCCGCAATAAAAAGAAGTAAAACGGTGAACAGCTTTCATTTTTACTAACCTAAATGTGAGTAAACAGAATAAAATTGAGGTTTGAGAATTCCAATGCATAGTAGAGCCTACCAGAATGTTTAGTTTTTTTAAATCCAAAAAGAAGCCGGCGGAACCCAATGAGTCCGCTATCCCTGAATCAGAATCAACATCTGAATCTGAGTCTGAATCAATACCTGAGCCAGAATCCAGTTCTGAACCAGTCTCTCAACCTACACCACCGGAGTCTGAACCCAAAACAGAAGCAACCAGCTTTGCAAGCAAGATCCGCTTAGGACTTTCGCGCACCCGACAAAACCTGGGCAAACAGCTGAGCGGCTTGTTCAGCGGTGGCAAGATCGATGAAGATCTTTATGAAGAGCTGGAAACCATTTTGCTCACCGCAGATACCGGCGTCAATGCAACCCATCAGTTGCTCGAAAACTTGCGTAAACAGGTCAAAAAAGAAGACCTGACCGATGCCACCCAATTAAAAAAGGCGCTGCAAGAATCACTCATTAACTTGCTGGAACCACTTGCACAGCCGCTGGATACCACCACACACGAACCCTTTGTCATCATGATAACAGGTGTCAATGGTGTAGGAAAAACAACTTCCATCGGCAAGCTGGCAAAATATTTTCAATCTCAGGGCAAATCTGTTTTGCTGGCGGCGGGCGATACTTTCCGCGCCGCAGCACGTGAACAACTGATGACCTGGGGTGAACGTAATAATGTCACGGTGATTGCCCCTGATAGTGATCCCAATAAAAAAAGTGATCCGGCCGCTATCATTTTTGACGCGGTTAATTCCGCCAAAGCGCGCGGCATCGATATCGTATTGGCAGATACAGCTGGACGTTTAACAACACAATTACATTTAATGGAAGAAATTAAAAAAGTAAAGCGTGTTATTGGCAAGGCGATGCCAGATGCCCCGCATGAAGTATTATTGGTGCTGGACGCAAACACCGGACAAAATGCAGTCACCCAGGTTCAGGCTTTTGATGAAGCACTCGGCGTAACCGGTTTGATCCTCACCAAGCTGGATGGCACAGCTAAAGGCGGTGTGGTTGCCGCCATTGCCGGTCAATACCCACAAGACCCGCCCGCCTTACGTTTTGTTGGTGTGGGTGAAGGTATTGATGATTTAAGACCGTTTGATGCGAAGGCGTTTGTTGAAGCGATGTTTGATTGATTTTTATTATTCTTTAATATGGATACAATATGATTAGCTTCAAAAATGTTTCCAAACAGTTTCCCGGTGGTCATAGTGTGCTAAAAAACATTGATTTCACTATTGCAGCGGGTGAAATGGTATTTGTAACAGGCCATTCAGGTGCGGGTAAAAGCACGCTGTTAAAATTAATCGCCGCAATTGAGCGCCCTACTTCCGGCAGTATTTCTATTAGTGGACAAAACATTGCGCAACTCAAACCCAGCACCCTTCCTTTTTTACGACGCAAAATTGGTTTTGTCTTCCAGGATCATAAACTGCTATTTGATCGCAGTGTTTTTGACAACGTGCTGTTACCGCTACAAATCAGTGGTTTTGATCACAAATTAGTGACTGGCCGGGTGAATGCCGCGCTCGACAAAGTTGGCTTATTGAAAAAATCAAAAGCTTTTCCCATCACACTGTCAGGTGGCGAAAGGCAAAGACTTTGTATTGCACGTGCAGTCGTCCACCGCCCCACCATACTCATTGCCGATGAACCAACAGGTAATCTTGATGCAGCCTACGCAAAAGATATTATGGATATGTTCAGATCTTTTCATCAGGTTGGTGTGACCATATTGATCGCGACACATGATGCCACATTATTGGAAAAAAACGAACATCGCATTCTACAACTCGACCAGGGACAAATCGCGGCATGATCCATGCATGGTTAACGCAACATTGGCATGTGTTTGTGTTTACACTCAAGCGCCTTGTTTCCACGCCCGTCACAAGTCTGCTTAGTATTGTCGTCATTGGCATCGCTTTCAGTTTACCTGCGGGCATTTACATCCTGATGGATAACCTGCGTGCTATCTCAGGGCAAACGGCTGGTTCCCCGCAAATGAGCTTATATCTCAAACTTAACGCCAGCGAAAGTGATGTTGAGAAAATAAGACAGCGTTTGCAAGATAACGCACAAATTACGCGCTTTCAATTTATCTCCAAAAGCGCTGCATTACTGCAATTACAACAAAGTAGCGGGCTCATGGATGTCACCAGTGGTTTGGCACGCAATCCATTACCTGATGCATTTGTCGTCAACACACACGACGCGACCGCAGAAACACTGGAACAATTACAAACAAGCATGCAGGCCTGGCCAGAAATTGAACATGTGCAATTTGATGCAGCTTGGGCTAAACGTCTCAATGCATTGCTGGAATTTGGACGCACGGTGGTCCTCATGTTAGCCATACTACTCAGCACTGCCATCATCGCCGTGATGTTTAATACCATTCGCCTGCAAATTCTTACCAAACGTGAAGAAATTGAAGTGTCCAAGTTAATTGGCGCAACCAACAGCTTTATCCAGCGCCCGTTCCTCTATTTTGGTGCAATTCAGGGTTTATTAGGCGGCATGACAGCTTTGTGCATCATTGCGTTGGCTATTCACACCATGAATGAAGAGTTGACAGAAATCGCCGCGTTATACACGCTTAATCTTCATTTACAACACCTCTCGACCAGCGATAACATCAGCCTGCTGTTTTTCTCAACTTGGTTGGGATGGTTGGGCGCGCGTATATCCGTTGCGACCCATCTCTGGCAAATTGAACCCAAATAAGATTTAACCTGAATATTGCACCAGTGCGTTAGATTTTTGCCTTAAATCGTTATGCCTATTGGTTTTTAGTGATTTTTTCGAAAATACAGTTTGCACTTAAGACTCACTTGTTGGTTTTTAACTTGTCCTGTTTTGAATTGAACGCACATGCTCTCTACGCCACAGAATGACTGCGTCTGCGGTCGCGAGCACGCTCAATTCAAAACAGTTCGGCGTTTAAATTCCGCCAACTGGTGCAATATCCAGGTTAACATAATCAGGAACCTTTACAAAAAATTGGCACTCTTATAACGCGAGTGCTAAAATAATAATAGAGGATGCTACTGATGAATCAGTTTAACAAACAGGTGAGGAGGATATTATGACGAACGCTTTGACACTACCTTCAGTGGGGGGAAGTCTTGAGAGCTATATTCAGTCTGCCAATTCTTTCCCTATTCTTTCTCAAGAAGAAGAAATCAGCTTGGCGAGACGCCTACGCGATGAGAACGATATCAATGCTGCCCAGCAGTTGATTTTGTCACATTTGCGTTTTGTCATTGCAATCGCTCGCGGCTATAAAGGTTACGGCCTGCCACAAGCTGATCTGATCCAGGAAGGCAACGTTGGCATGATGAAAGCCGTCAAACGCTTTGACCCGGAACGTGGCGTGCGTTTGGTGTCATTTGCCGTTCATTGGGTGAAAGCTGAAATCCACGAATTCATCATGCGTAACTGGCGTCTGGTAAAAATCGCCACTACGAAACAACAGCGCAAATTGTTTTTCAATTTACGCAGCATGAAGCAAGGCCTCGACACCATGAATCCACAAGAAGTCGATGCTATGGCAGAGAAACTAGGCGTTAAGACTAAAGAAGTGGTTGAAATGGAAAAACGTTTCAGTGGCTCGGATGTCTCGCTAGAACCATTATCAGACGATGATGATGAAAACTATAGCCCGATTGCCTATCTAACCAATGGCGCTGAGCCATCACAAGAGCTAGAATCGAAACAAAGCAAACACTTACGTGGTGAAAGTTTAAAACAGTCGCTGGAGAGCCTGGATGAACGTAGCCGCCGCATTATTGAAGCACGCTGGTTAAGAGAAAAAGACACCGCAACGTTACATGATCTGGCCGATGAAATGGGCGTTTCCGCAGAACGTATTCGCCAAATCGAAGCCAAAGCAATCCAAAAAATGCGCGGTGTAATGACATCAGATCCGGCTGCATAACGTAAGGGCACTTCTAAAAATCGAGATCTCATCCCAACTGCTGTGTTACAGAAAAAATTTATTGCTGTCATATCAAACATATGCTGCGCTGAAAAATTTTTTCTGCGCCTTACATTTGGGCAAACTCTGAATTTTTAGAAGCGCCCGAAAATTTCAAATAACACTTCTCGCCCAATCATGTTCCTACATGTCAATGCAGGAACATGAAGCATTAGGGTATTGCCAAGTTAACTTTTTGTAGAGCACCAAACCCTGGGATTATCGCCTTTATGCTAATGCAACATCTTTCCAAGACGCAAAGACCCCTTGTCTCAGATTCCGGTAATGGCTGGTCGATCTGAGCACAAATGTTTGCAAGCTGAGGTGTCGAATGACAATTTCAACAAATCGTCAAGTCGTTAGTTTTAAAGCAGCTCATTTGCCAGATTAGCCAAATTTGACCGCTCACCCTTCTCCAGTCGCACATGCGCATAAATCTCATGATGCTTGATCTTATCAATCAGATAAGACAGTCCATTACTCTGAGAATCAAGATAGGGCGTGTCAATCTGGTAAATATCACCTGTAAAAATGATCTTGGTATTTTCCCCTGCCCGCGTAATAATGGTTTTAACCTCATGTGGGGTCAGGTTTTGCGCTTCATCTACAATAAAGCATACATTTGAAATACTCCGCCCTCTGATATAAGCCAGCGGCGCAATGGTCAGTTTCTCCTGCTCAAGTGCATCAGTGATCTTGTTATATTCTTTGTCTCCCTCATTGAACTGACTTTTAATGAATTTAAGGTTGTCCCACAATGGTTCCATATAGGGATTGAGTTTTTCTGTAATATCACCTGGTAGATAACCGATGTCCTTATTACTCAGTGGCACAATGGGCCGCGCAAGGTATATTTGCTTATAAAACTGCTTTTGATCAAGTGCCGCCGCAAGTGCCAGCAATGTTT
The DNA here is from genome assembly GCA_021774075.1 of Nitrosomonas sp. Taxonomy (GTDB): domain Bacteria; phylum Pseudomonadota; class Gammaproteobacteria; order Burkholderiales; family Nitrosomonadaceae; genus Nitrosomonas. The sequence continues at coordinate 20,944 of JAJFJK010000143.1, forward strand.
TCCCTGTCCCCGCAACACCCTGCAAAGTCACTAACTTTATGTTTGAGTTAGTGATGGCATGTAGCGCAAAAACCTGCTCGGCATTTCTGGGCGTAATCCTATAAGCTGGCTTCTTCTCAACACGCTCAATTCTTTCCGATATGGGGTTATAAAATACCAAAACAGAAGTCCGGCCATTCTTAAGAATAAAATAGTGATTGGGAATGGGGACTTTAATGCCAAGCTCTTCAGGCGTACAAAAATCATTCTCATAAATGCTGTCAATTAACGCCTTACCCACGCCATCAATAACGGTCTTGCCGGTATATAATGATTCGAGATCTTTGATTTTTCCGGTTTGAAAATCCTCTGCCGTGATATTTAAAGATTTTGCCTTGAGTCGTAAATTGATATCCTTGGTTACCAGGGTGACTTTGCTACCAGGAAATTCTTCACTCAAAGAAATTGCTGTATTCAGGATACGATGATCAGCGTTGTTTTCTCCAAATATTTTGGTTGCATCAAGCCCCTTAGCCCGTTCCTGCATGACGACCTTAAACTTACCATGATTAGGCCGATCAATTGGAATCCAGTTTTGCAATGAACTATTTGCCGACAATCTGTCCATGATGCGTATGAACTCTCTTGTCTCAAAGTTTTTTGTTTCATTACCCTTCTTAAAATGATCAAGCTCTTCCAGGACTGTAATCGGAATAGCAACATCATTATCTTCAAAACTGTAAATCGCGTTGTGGTTGTATAAAATAACTGAGGTATCAAGAACAAATATTTTCTTTTTTTTTCTTGGCATAAGCAGATCATTTAATTTATAAGGTGATAACATTATTGACAAATTATTACTCTTACAGCACAGTAAAACTGTTTATCAAATACCTGATAATCCGAGCATACAAGTAAAGCATGGTACACCGATTCCGGGATGTTTTCTTGATGTTTGAATAACGATATGTGAGCCATATCGCTTGTTGGTTATGAATTACAAATAGCTTGAGATACAACAGCTACTTCCAGAAAGATGGGCAGTTGCGCTTGGTCTTGTTAGACCTGGATATTGCACCAGTTGGTGGAATTTAAACGCCGAACTGTTTTGAATTGAGCGCGCGACTGGAGACGCAGTTATTCTGCGGTGTAGAGAGCATGTACGTTCAATTCAAAACAGGGCAAGTTAAAAGCCAGCAAGTGAACCTTAAGAACAAACTGTATTTTCGCAAAAATTACTAAAAACCAATAGGCATAACGATTACAGGCCAAAACCTAACGCACTGGTACAATATTCAGGCTAGCCGACAGTCAATGGAACTTATTGATTTACCGTCGAGTCTTAGTAAACCTCCACCAACAGACAGGCTACTGAAGCTGTTAGCGCCTGGGTTTGCCACGCATGTAATTGTTTACCCGAGATTGCTAACTTGCAGGAGTTGCTGCATGTCTGTAAAGTTCAGGGTAAAATAACAACCCCATTATAAATTTTAATAAGGAAAGAACATATGAGAGCAGTTCTAATTGGAATGGTTGCAGCATCCGCAATGGTATTAGCTGGTAATGCACAAGCAGATGCAGCACTTGCTACAAGCAGCGGTTGCTTAAATTGCCATCAGGTTGAAGTGAAAACTGTTGGTCCATCATTAAAAGATATCGCAGCTAAATACGATGGTCAAGATGGTGCTTCAGACCACTTAGCAGCCCAGATCAAAAACGGTAGCAACGGTGTTTGGGGTCCTATCCCAATGCCACCTAACGCTGCTGTTAGTGATGACGATGCTAAAGTCTTAGCTGACTTCATCTTGTCACTCAACTAAGCTAATTCCAGTTTAGGAAAGCCGACGTTTTATTAGCGTCGGCTTTTTATTTGCATCATTCTGATTTTTATATATAAAAAGAATTATGAAAACACGAATAAAGTGGAACGGTAACGTCAGTTTCCTGGCTGAATCAGGTAGTGGCCATCAAGTTTTAATGGATGGCGCACCAGAAGCAGGCGGGCAAAATCTTGGGCCGCGCCCTATGGAAATGCTGTTAATGGGTTTAGGTGGCTGCACGACATTTGATGTCATGTTGATCTTAAAAAGAGGCCGTCAGGACGTCAGCGACTGTGTTGTGGAAATTGAAGCCGAGCGGGCAACGGTTGACCCCAAGGTTTTTACACGCATTCATCTGCATTTTGTTATTAGCGGAAGAAACCTGAAACAACAGCAAGTAGAACGCGCCCTTAATTTGTCCGCAGAGAAATATTGTTCCGCATCCATAATGCTCAAAAACATCGTGGAAATCACCCATGACTATGAAATCGTGGCGTTACATTCTGATTCTTAATAAATATAAAGATAGGAGGATGGATAAGCGAAGCGTCATCCGTTAATTATGTTTAACGACAATATCAGTTTCCACTACCGCAATCGCTTCCGCCATCTCCCATACATCTCACGGTAAGGTACTGCTAAGTTAACTGTATCTGAGCGACAATAGCAGAATGAACAATTCAGCGACCCTATACAAACGCCATCGATTTCCACCAGAAATCATTCAGTACGCAGTGTGGCTCTATCATCGGTTTAATTTAAGCCATCGCGATATCGAAGATCTGTTAGCTGAAAAGGGAATCGTAGTAACCCATGAATCGATTCGTCTATGGTGCATCAAGTTTGGTCCAGCATATGCCAGAAAGCTGAGGCGCCGGCATCTGGGATATGGGGATACGTTCTTCCTTGATGAGGTATTCGTAAAGATTCAAGGTAAGCAACAGTATTTGTGGCGAGCAGTAGACCAGGACGGTGAAGTAGTCGATGTTTTTCTACAAACTCGTCGAGATGGCAAAGCTGCCAAACGCTTCTTCAAACGGTTTCTCAAGAAACACCGAGATGAACCGAGAAGAATCGTGACTGATAAGTTGAGAAGTTACAATGTTGCTCACCGAGAACTTGCCCCCGACACAATTCACGATACTTCTCAATACGCCAACAATCGCGCCGAACTTTCACACCAGCCAACTCGAGTAAGAGAGCGAGGCATGCGCCGATTCAAATCGACGGAGCAGGCTCAACGATTCCTGGAAGCTCATGCTGCTGTGAGCAATCTATTTAACCTTGGCCGTCATCTAGTATCCGCCAACCATTATCGGGATTTGAGACAAGGGGCTTTTGCGTCTTGGAGAAAGGTAACGGTAGCTTAAAGTCTGCAATTACAGTGTTTCGGTCGTGCCGGAAAGTTAATTTGGCAATACCCAAAAAAGGGTGGAAGCGCATATTAAAATGCGCAGGAATAAAAGATTTGCGACTTCATGATCTAAGACGCACATTGGGAAGCTGGCAAGCAAAAACCGGCGCATCGCTGGCGATTATTGGCAAATCGCTTAATCATAAGAACCAAAATACAACGGCGATTTATGCGCGGCTTGATCTTGATCCGGTTAGAGACTCGGTTAATACGGCCACAAGCGCAATGCTTGCAGCTGGTGGACTAACAAAGCCTGGTAAAATTGTGCAATTTAAGAAAAAGAAATAACAAATTGCAATATGTACGTAACGACAAACTAACCCCAATATTGCACGAGAGGAGGTGGCAATTCCCCTGTAATCTTTTATAATTCAGTTACCTATACTGCATAAAAGAAAGGAATTGCCAGTGACAAAGTGTACCCAAGAATCATTTGATTTTCCAGATGTAAAAAGACGTTC
>JAJFJK010000144.1 GCA_021774075.1 Nitrosomonas sp.
CATCTGCAGACCCAATCGAATTTAGTGTTGGGTTACGAACTTTGTGTGGTAGGCCCCAAGTCTGGGCGGCTAATAATGGTGTGTCACAGTTTCTTAGCAAAAGCGCCCTAATGGATGGCAATGTCGGTTATACCCATAGTAACGGATTCATGGAAAATCCTTACAAGGCCATGACGGTTATTTTTGTCGATCCAGAAACGCTAAATAATGACGTTGTATCTGGAAATGTTCAGGCATTGCTTGAACAACGACCGGACATTCGCAATCAGGTTGCCATAAGTGCGCGATACATTCAACATATCAACCCGCTGGATGCTGCAGTGCATTTGGATTATAAATTTTCTACTGATGACTGGGGTATCAATACCAATACGTTTACTGCAGATTGGATACAACCACTCGGTGGTGGCTGGTCGTTTACACCGCGAATTCGTTACCATTCGCAAGATGCGGCCAACTTTTACCGGCCATTTTTAATTTCTCAGCAGAGATTTCGCACGAATGCGCGGGATGATTTTGGACGGGAGATTTTGGAAAGCCCAAGTAACCCGGATACTTTGTTTTTTCGCGATGAAAATTTCAACACGTTTGACAGTGACGGTAATCAAATCAATGAATTTGATTTGCCAACTGACGTGCAAAATCAATCGGTCCAATTTGACAATGAGAAACTGCCAGATAATTTTTCCAGCGATCATCGCTTGTCGGCATACGGCACTTTGAGTGGTGGCGTCACCATAAACAAGCAGCTTGTTAGAGGCCTCGCATTTCAGGCTGGTTTTGAATACTTCACACGCCAAAGTGCATTACAAATTGGTGGAGACAGTGGCGGAAGCTTTGGCGATTTTGACTTTTATGTTGCCAGTGCGGGATTAAGAATTAATGTGGAGAAATTCAATTTCCCTAATCTGGGTGGCGGTAGTAGTGGAAGTAGTAAAGGCAGTGAAGATCATTCGAAGCATAACGGGCATAAACAACAGCATGGTGGACATTTGCCAGCCGGCGTCATGTCTGGGCATATGCTGGATAAGGCAGGCGAGTTTATGGTCGGCTATCGATTTATGCATGGTCGTATGGGTGGTGATCTTTTGCGTGGTGCTAGTACTGCCAATGATCTAGATATCGTCAATCAAGGCTGCGGTGATGGGCAATGCAGACTTGCACCGAGATATATGAATATGAATATGCATATGCTCAATATCATGTATGCACCGACCAATTGGTTAAACTTGATGGTGATGCCAAGGTTTGTTGACAATAAAATGAACCTTCGTGATTTAGCTGGGGCTCCACCAACTCCAATTGATGAGCATGAACATAGTGGAACGCCTCATATCACAGGTGGCGTGGGTGATACCACCATGTCTACTTTAATCAAACTTTATGATGCGCCGGGACATCGATTGCATTTGGGATTGGGAGTCAGTGCGCCAACTGGAAGTGTCAATGAGCAATTCCGGCGCGTGTTTCGGATCGATGGTGGTCTTGTTCACTTTGGCATGCAATTGGGAAGCGGCACATGGGATTTCTTGCCCAGTTTGACATATACAGGTGACCATAAGCGCTTGACCTGGGGTACGCAACTGAGTGGAACTAAGCGTTTAGAAAAGGAAAACAAATCGGGCTATCGCCTCGGTGATACTATTCAAGCGACGACTTGGGGAGGGTATAACCTGACGAGATGGCTCTCCACTTCAGTACGTGGTGTTTATACGAAACAGGGTGCTATCCACGGCGACTTTAATGCATTTAACGGACGTACAGGACCAATGGATTTTCCTGGTAATCAAGGAGGACAATATTGGGATATTGGCCTGGGTGTCAATGTTTCTGTTCCCCGCGGAAAATTTGCAGGTCATAATGTGAGTGTAGAATGGTTGGAGCCGATTCGCACTGATGTCAATGGTTTTCAGCTTGATCGCCAAGGGAGATTGGCAGCAGCCTGGAATTATCATTTTTAATTTTACCCCTCAATATGACAGCCTCCAAAGAAAATAAGGATATGAATGGGTAAAGTGCTCGTTCTGTTTTTTGCTTCCGGCTGTACATCGCTCATTTATCAGGTTTTGTGGATGCGCGAGCTGGGATTGTTGTTTGGCAATACGGCCCATGCTGCTGCTGTAACACTGACCGCATTTTTTATTGGTTTGGCTGTCGGTGGGTATGCATGGGGAAAGCGTGCTGAGAAATTGAACAATCCGTTGCGTACGTATGGCTACCTGGAATTAGGTGTTAGTTTGGCGGCTTTGGGTTATTTTTTACTCGTTCCTGCTTATCAGCATATTTACCCATTTGTATTTGCCAGTTTTTCCGGCCAGGAAAATATCTTTCTAGCCATTAAATTTATTCTGACTATGCTATTCCTGTTTCCTGCTGCCTTTTTAATTGGTGGCACGCTGCCTGTCATGAGCCAATATGTAGCGCGGGATATCAAACGCATGAGTCGTAAAGTTTCTATTCTTTACGCAGTAAATATATTGGGTGCGAGTGTCGGTGCATTGGCAGCTGGTTTCTATTTGCCCATTTGGTTAGGTATCCAAACCGCTTATTTGCTTGCTGTTGGCATAACCGTATTAATTGGCTTGAGTGCGATTGTTATTTCACGAACAACAGTCTTTAATACTAGTTACGCCTCTGATCAAATTCCCCAACAAGTTTATACAAACGAGTTTCAGATTGCGGGCAAGCTTGGATTAAAAGAGTTAAGCATTCTGTCCGCGTTATCCGGTTTCATTACTTTAGCGTTGCAGGTGCTCTGGGTGCGGATGTTTGCACAGGTTTTGCAGAACTCGGTGTATACATTTTCTATCATTGTTGTGGTATTTCTGGTCATACTCGCCGTTGCGGCGGCCTTGGCGAACGCTTTGATCCGCTCACGTTTGTTGCCAATAAAGAGCCTGACTTTATTTATTTTATTAGGTGCTGTGCTTACGGCCATAACGCCGCTTGTTTTCGATAGGTTAACCGAAGGCTTGCAGTTTTATAAAAATACACTGCCCTGGGAAGCTTACTTATTACAGGTTTTTGGTTTGGCTTTTCTGGTCATGGGGCCGCCGCTACTTTGTCTGGGAACGATCTTTCCAATAATTCTTCGCTTAGCTGAGCCGTTTGGCGGTGCAACAGGAAAAACAGTGGGAAACATGGTAGCCATTAATACTTGGGGTGCCGCAGCGGGTGCATTGACCGCAGGTTTTTTTCTGTTGGATCAATTAGGTTTATGGAATAGCATCTATTTTATTGCATTGCTATATGGCGTGGTTTCCATCTATTTATTGATAAGGTTATTGCGTATTTTAGGCAAACAATCTTTTAGGTTCGCAGCCGTTGCACTCAGTTTGTTGATCGCGACAACGTTGCTTGTCGGTAATTCGAAAGAGTTACCAATGGTTCATCTTGGTTTCGCTCAAGATAAACAAAGTGTTTTGGAAACATGGGAAGGGAGTGCTGCGACAGTTGCAGTCATTGAACGTCAAGGCCGATATCTGAACATTATATGGTCATGAATAATACCTACATACTCGGCGGGAGTCATGATCGTAATTTTGAAGCCTTGCAAGGCAGCCTTCCGTTGTTGCTGCATGAGAATCCAAAAAATGTTTTTTTCCTGGGCATGGGTACGGGTATTAGTGCAGCAGGGGCGCTACCTTTTCCATTGGAAACGATAACCGTTACTGAGTTGGTGCCGGAAGTAATCACTGCATCGGAAACATACTTTGCGCCCTATTTAGATGGATTGTTTTCTGATCCGAGAGTACAAATTCTGGCAGAAGATGGCCGCAATTATCTGTATGGAACGGACCAAAGTTTTGATGTCATTATTGGTGATTTGTTTTTACCCTGGAAGGCTGGAACCAGTAATCTTTATTCGCTAGAGCATTTTCAGACCATTCGCGATAGTCTTACAGAAGATGGCATATTTATGCAGTGGATACCATCTGCGCAGATCACATTCACTGAATTTGCGATTATCAGTCGAACCATGCGTAAAGTGTTTCCTCAAGTAACCATGTGGCTTGGTGATTTTAGTCCCGGCCGATCAATCATCGGATTATTGGGCCATCAACGTCCATCATCAATCAGCCAACCTACCGCCGAATTAGACATAATAAGGCCCGAATATAATAGTGCCGCGCTACCTTTGTTGGCACATTACATCGGTAACCTTGCTGCGGATTCATTTGCAGATTACCCGGTCAATAGGGATAATCGGCCCATTATAGAATACCGTGCACCCATCGTTAACCAGAATGCAAATGCACGATTCACAAGCTATTTTTCTGGTGCAAATCTCATACGCTATATGGTTCAAAACCAACAAACATTTCCACATGAAGAAGACGCTTATCTTGCTGAGTTGCGGCAAAACATAAGACTGTTAACGCAAGTGGGTCGTCATCTTTATCGTAAAGAAGTATTGCAATGGCGGCAACAACATCAGTTGGTAGATGCTGCTTATCACCAATTTAAAGTGGCATATAATCTTTCGATAGAAGGGACGAATTTAGAACATTTCAAACAGCGAACGCCGCATTAATAGCGTATGGTTTATTTCACACGCGTATAAATAAACATTTCATTAACATCTTTAAAATCACCGTCGAAGTTACTATCTTCCATCCAGATAAACTGATTGTTTTGGACTTCGTAGTGAATTAAATAATCACTTTTTGATGGCTTTATTTCATAATCAATCTCATCCGGGCTTTGGGCGTCACCACTGTAAGCGGGTATTCCATAAGAATCAGCAAGAAGTTGCATGACACCTGCTTTCTCTACAATGATATTTCCCTGTTCCATTTCGATTGGATTCCATTTCTTGGATTGAATATTGGAGCCTTCCATTAGTTGATACCAAGTGTAGACATAGCGGTTTCCTGCAAAGACAACCTGACCTTTATGTGTAGAAACATTGCTGCCTTGGCTCAAGTCCGCCTCCCAGGTGCCAGCTATGCCAAAATATTCTGCTGTTTCTCTATTGGTGGAACAGGAAATGATTGTTAAAGACAAGGGTAACAGGAATAAAATCGGGTGATTACGTATCATTATCCTAAGAACCTCAGTTAAGTAGGGCGGATGAGTGTAACGCCATCCGCCAAATATCGGGATTAAAACACAGAGCAAACAGAGAATACGGGAGTGCTAGTTTCAATTCTATACACATGTTTTTACGATCTACTTTGCCACCTTTTTGGGTGGCGGCTGCCGTGCATAACAGCGATAACAATAACTGACTTATCTTCAATTCGATAATAAATTCCAAATGGAAATCGATGTATTATCGCTCTATGTGTTTGCCTGTGAATGATGGGGTAGAGATTTGGGTTGTCAGCGATTTGATTGCAAATACCAAGAATTTCATCTGGAAATTTATTGCCCAAGCCTTTGCATTGCTTTTTATCTGAGAAATCATATTCACCAAGCATATATAGAGTGTGCCCATGATATAACGGAATGGCTGGCGATAGCTGCCAGAAGCTTTTCTTTTTGCTTGGGATCATCCATGCGCTCCAGTTTTTGCGATAAAAACAGGTAATTCCAGCAGATAATGGCATTCTTGATTAGACGATTGCAGCTTTCTGAGATTTCCTGCTCTTCTTTGTCACCTTGCGTAAATTCCCGTGGATTTCCGACCGCAACGGCTCGTGTAAATCGATTAGATAATTCAACCTTGTTGAGTTATTTTTCGATGGCCTGCCGTAATTCCACATCATCAATGTAGCGCAGGATAAAGTCTGTGTTGTTTGGAATAGGAATTCAATCTACGGAAGATGTCCGAGACCGTAGTTTCCTTGAGCTTGATGGTTGTGATCAGGCGCAATATATCATCCCAACACTATTCTATAATATCGCGATTCAATAGGAGAAATTTGTCTTATTGAAAAACAATTCAATGTTTACAGCGTATTATCAAACAGATTAGAGACTTACTCTGAGATATGATGTTTTTTGCAACAGAATCTGTAAACTTGACGAGGGCACGAGGAGGTGATCGAAAAAACAATAGGAAAAACAAAAGGGGAATGTCATGAATAATCTATCACTTATAAATAAAGCGTTAAGGCTATGCCTGTTAGGCTTTATCGCTCTACAGGCAAACACTCTTTCGGCGGCTGGAAAAGCTCCGCCATCGCTCAAAGAGATCAAGGTGCCGCACGTCAACAAGCTCAAGGACTTCGTCAGTAAGGAAAAAGAAGTGATCCTGCTGGGCAAGGCCTTTTTTTGGGATTTGCAAGCCGGAAGTGACGGCCAAGCCTGTGCTAGTTGTCACTTTCGTGCCGGCGCGGACCTGAGAGTCAAGAATCAGCTGGCCCCAGGTCTCATCCGGGAAAACAACCCAGACACCATCTTTCAACCCACCGCCTCCTTTGGGCAAGGCGGGCCCAACTATACCTTAGTGGGAGACGATTTTCCGTTTCACCAGTTCAATGATCCGGATGATCGGAATTCGGGCGTGGCTTTCACTACCAACGACACAGCCTCCTCGCAAGGCACCTTTGGTGGAAAATTTGTGTCAGGCGGCGATGATGGTTTGAACGATACTTGTGACAACTTTGCCGACCCGGTCTTCCACGTCGGTGGCATTGGGGTCCGCAAGGTGGAGCCCCGACACACCCCATCTGTCATCAACGCGGTGTTCAACTTCCGCAACTTCTGGGATGGTCGGGCCAACAACGTATTTAACGGCGTCGATCCCTTTGGACTGCGAAATGGCAACGCCCGGGTGTTTGAGAAGAATGGAGCCACTAGGAAAGTGGATCTGCGCAACTCCAGCTTGGCGTCTCAAGCCTCCGGTCCACCCATGAGTGATTTCGAAATGATCTGCACTGGTCGCAAATTCGCGGAGATGGGTCGAAAGCTCATTCCTCGGAAGCCGCTGTTGATCCAACAGGTGCACCCTAATGACAGTGTTCTGGGCGACAAGCGCGATAAGGACACTGGGTTGGGCCTCAAGGGCACCTACGAAGAACTCATCAAAAAAGCCTTCAAAAAAGAGTGGTGGGAAGGCACTGGGGATTTTGACGGCTTTAGACAAATCGAGGCCAATTTCTCCTTATTCTGGAGCCTGTCCATCCAATTGTATCAATCGACGTTGATTTCGGACAAAGCGCCCTATGATGAATTTGCTAAAGGTAAGAAGGAACCCTTTGATCCTCAAGATGGGAAAACAGATAAATTAACGGCTGCCGAGTTTCGGGGCCTCCAGGTGTTTTTGGACAAGGGTAAGTGTATAAACTGCCACAAAGGAGCCGAGTTCAGCGGTGCCGCGTCGGTGCTCCAGGCCGAGAATCAAGAAAATGGCCTGGTGGAGCGGATGATCATGGGGGGCGGCGGCGTCGCGTTGTATGACAACGGATTTTATAATATCGGCGTTACCCCCACGAATGAAGATGTCATGGCTTATCTTGGCCAAGAGGATGGCGACCTGGCTATCATGCACCGATGCGGAGGTTAAAACACAGCTAATCGGGATGCCACCATCTGCCGCATCAATATGTAGCTTGTAACCCGTCCA